>CAMDGW010000006.1 GCA_945897695.1 Pseudobacteriovorax antillogorgiicola
CGCCAGGTGCTTCTTTCGTAATGACACCGGCAACGTCCTCAGCCATTTGAGAAATTTTTAGATTATTTACTGGCAACCCTACAGAAAGTCCGAAACCACGATTATCAATGACAATCACCTTAAATCCGCGGTCTGCCAACATATTATCGAAACCTAGCCAGTGATCCGACCACCGCGCAAGCCCTCGAAGAAGGACTATGGACTTATTGCCCGAGCCAGTAACTCGGTAACCAACGCCATTTAGCGTCCGCTCTGCTGCCGTCACCGGAAAATCTCCTGATTAGTTTGAGGACTTAAGTGCGGCTAATTCCGCTACTGCTTCTTTAAAGTAGGGAACACTTTTTTCAATCCCCTGCTCAAGATGCACTTTTGGCCCCCAGCCCTTTAAAATTGTATTTGTCACAGACAGGTCTGGGCGGCGTTGCTTTGGATCATCAGCGGGCAGAGGCATAAATCGAAGTTTAGATTTACCGCCAACTTTCTTCAGCACAATATCGGCTAGCTCAAGCATGGTGAATTCACCATCGTTACCGAGATTGATCGGGCCACTGACGCCTTCTGCGTGCGCAAAACGGTATATTCCGTCCACAAGATCGTCAACGAAACAAAATGATCTTGTTTGCTGGCCATCACCATAAATTGTCAGGTCTTCACCACGGATTGCCTGGACAAGAAAATTACTGACAACCCGCCCGTCATCAAGAGCCATGTTTGGGCCATAAGTGTTAAAAATCCTTATCACTCTTATGTCAACACCATGCATTCTGTGATAGTCAAAACACAGGGTTTCAGCCGCTCGCTTTCCTTCGTCGTAGCAGCTGCGTATGCCGATTGGATTTACGTTGCCCCAGTATGTTTCTTTTTGAGGATGTTGCTGTGGATCGCCGTACACTTCAGATGTACTCGCCTGAAGAATTCGTGCCTTTGTCCGTTTTGCAAGTCCAAGCATATTCATGGTACCGAGAACGCTGGTTTTCATCGTCCAAATAGGATTTGACTGATAGTGGGTAGGGCTTGCCGGACAAGCAAAATTGAGGATCAAGTCCGCCTCACAGCGCAAAGGCTCGACGATATCATGCCGAATGATCTCAAATCTCGGGTTTTTCATCAGGGATAAAACATTACGTTTTTGCCCCGTATGAAAATTATCTACAGCCACAACGTCCCAGCCACTGCTGAGAAATTTTGCACAAAGATGACTTCCAATAAATCCCGCACCCCCGGTAATCACCACGCGATTGCGACCCAAACTCATGTAGCCGTTCCTTTGATGCAACTTAATTTCTTATTCCAACACAAGAGTCTGTAATAATAGCCTTGGGGATGAATACCGTCCATAGGCATGAGTATTTTGGATCATCTCAGAGTTACCTTCCACTGGCGACGGCCTGTCGAGCGGTTCGTTGTGACACTCGCTAATCGTCATTAGGAACACTTTCCTTTCCCGAAAACCCCTTGTACAATGGCAACTCTGCATTATTGCGTATTTTTTGCCCATGTTCCGACTAGAAGGAAAGCGCTGTATGAATATTCACGAGTACCAAGCCAAAGCATTATTTGCACAAAATGGAGTACCGGTTCCTGAAGGCTACCTGGCACTTAATCCGACAGAAGCTGAATTCGCATTCAGACGTCTTGGCGGCCCCGTTGCTGTTGTCAAAGCCCAAGTTCACGCAGGCGGACGCGGAAAAGGTGGCGGAGTAAAACTCGTAAAATCACCTGAGGAATGCTTTAAAGTTTCAAAGTCCATGATCGGCATGAATCTCGTGACGCCTCAAACTGGCGCTGAAGGAAAACTCGTACGCAAACTATATATTGAGGCCGGCTCAAATATTGATAAAGAATTTTACTTAGCGATGCTCGTAGACCGCGACACCGCAACCATCGCCATTATGTTTTCTACAGAAGGCGGAATGGACATTGAAGAGGTTGCCGCTAAAACACCTGAAAAGATTGTGACTGTAAACGTAGATCCGACGGCAGGCCTTCAAGGCTACCACCTGCGTAATTTGACCTTCGCCATGAAGCTTACGAAAGAACAGACAAAAGAGTTTCATTCCTTGATTCCTAGACTTTACAACATGTTCATCAAGTATGATTTCTCACTTCTTGAAATCAACCCACTTGTCTGGACAAAAGAAGGCAAATTTATTGCCCTTGATGGCAAAATGAATTTCGACGAGAACGCCCTTTTCAAGCATAAAGAAATTGCTGCGATGCGCGACTATGACGAAGAAGATATTCGCGAAGTAGAAGCCTCGAAGTATGGTCTAAATTACATTGGCCTCGATGGAACCATCGGCTGCCTTGTCAATGGCGCCGGCCTTGCCATGGCGACCATGGATATCATAAAGCATTGCGGGGGATCCCCGGCCAACTTCCTGGACGTCGGCGGCGGCGCCTCCGAGGAAATGGTCACGAATGCTTTCAGAATTCTTTTCTCTGATATCCGTGTAAAGGCCGTATTTGTGAATATTTTTGGCGGAATCATGCGCTGTGATGTAATCGCAAATGCCGTTGTCAATGCTGCCAAAGCCCTAGGACTAAAAGTGCCTCTCGTTGTGCGCCTTGAGGGTACAAATGTTGAACAGGGCAAAGCCATCCTGAGAGAGTCAGGCCTAAAAATCACACCTGCAGACAATATGGAAGATGGCGCAAGAAAAGCTGTCGCCGCTGCAAAGTAATCAAAAAATCTAAGGAGCACGTCTCGTGAGTATTATCGTCGGAAAAAATACCAAAGTTATCACTCAAGGCATCACCGGAAAATCTGGTGAATTTCACACAAAACTGTCCCACGAATATGCCCCTCGTTTTGTCGGCGGCGTCACTCCAGGCAAAGGGGGCACCAGTCATATTGGACTGCCGGTATTTGACACGGTAAAAGAAGCCAGAGAAAAAACCGGTGCTAATGCATCGATGATCTTCGTTCCGCCACCTTTTGCAGCTGACGCGATTTTAGAAGCAATTGCTGCCGAAATTGAAACCATCGTTTGTATCACCGAAGGCATTCCCGTCCTTGATATGATTCCTGTAAAGAAAGCTTTAGATCGCAGCAACAGATCAAAACTGATTGGGCCAAACTGTCCAGGAATCATCACTCCCGGTGAGTGCAAAATTGGTATTATGCCAGGCCATATTCATAAGCGCGGTCGTATCGGTATTATTTCCAAGTCGGGAACTTTGACCTACGAATCCGTTGGCCAGACTACAGCTCTAGGCCTTGGACAGACGACTTGCATTGGCATCGGTGGCGATCCTATCGGCGGAATGAGCTATATTGAGCTCCTACAAATGTTTGAAGAAGATCCCGAAACAGAGGGTATCATTATGATCGGCGAGATCGGTGGAGACCTCGAAATCCGGGCAGCGGAGTTTGTGAAAGGAAATATCAAAAAGCCAGTTGCAGGCTTTATTGCTGGTCAAACTGCCCCAAAAGGTAAACGCATGGGACATGCCGGTGCTATTATTTCTGGAAGCCATGGAACCGCCTCAGAAAAAATGGATGCCATGCGTGCAGCTGGCATTACCGTGGCAGAGTCACCAGGTGACATTGGCAAGGCGATCGCTACGGCGCTCAGCAAGAAGCGTTAATTCGTTTTAAAACTCCACAGGAGCCCCCATAGCCATGCTCGGATTACGACGTTATAAGCGAACGCAAATCGACATTTGGCAGGGGGACATCACCCAGTTTTCCGTCGATCTTATGGTGAATGCCGCTAATTTCGAACTTGCCGGCGGACTTGGCGTCGATGGTGCGATCCACGCCGCTGGTGGGCCGGAGATTCTTGCGGAATGCAAAAAAATTGGCAACTGCCCGACTGGTTCGTGTGTGGTAACCACGGCTGGTAGGCTTCCAGCCAAAAATGTGATTCATGCCGTTGGCCCTGTATGGGTCGACGGAAACAATAAAGAAGCCGAACTTTTAAAGACCTGCTACGAAAATATTTTTGTGACTGCGAAGAATCTTGGCGGCCGTCACCTCTCGATTCCAGCCATTTCCACTGGCGCCTATAGATTTCCTCAAGGATTGGCAGCGGAAATAGCCATGACAACCGCCAAGAAGTTTATCGATCATGAATATCAAAGCGCGCCTCAAAGAATTACTTTTGTAGCAATTGACGGCGCAGCTTATGATGTACTTCAGAAGCATCTTTTTGCGAGCTTTGCCGATGAAATCGACCACTTTGAACAATAATAGACTGGCGACAGGCCTAACTTGGGTGGCAGCGTTTGGGCTGCTTACTTCGCCGTCTTGCTTACTGGCAGGCTTTGATAACACGTCATTAAACAAGAAATTTTCCTCCGTTAAATCAGCTGATCATTCGGTGATTTTCTCAAGAATTAGCGACAGTAAAGTGCTGTTTGAGCTAGGCGCTGACGAGCTGCTGTCGCCTGCGTCTGTGACCAAAGTTATTACCAGCGCGGCATCGCTAAGTTATTTTGGTCCAGCATTCAGCTTTAAAACACCGATTCTGTATAACGGCGCTTTCGAAAAAGGAAAAATCTCTGGCGATCTGTTCGTAAAAGGTAGTGGTGACCCATTTGTCGTATCAGAGCTCTTATGGCAAATGGCCACAGATCTTAGACATTTGGGTGTTCGTGAGATTACGGGCTCAATCGTGGTAGATAACACTCTTTTTGACAGCGAAGCGCGGGACGAAAGCCGCGTCAACAGCACTAATAAATCAAGTCACGCTTACGATGCTCCTGTTTCAGCATTTGCTGTAAACTTCAACACGGTAGCTGTAGCTACTGCGGCGAGTAAACCAGGAAAGCTAGCCTATTCCAGCATCTCGCCCTTTCCGATGTCATCGATCAGTCTTATCAACAGGACATCCACAACTAACGGCGATCTTACAGGAGCGGTCACGCTAACGCGTAATAGTGTCCAAAGCGGCGGCATTTCGCTCGTTAGCGGCGGTAAGATTGGTGCCGATGCTCCTTTAAAGAAACTTTACCGCAGCGTTGGCGATCCCGTCGTTGCATCCGGAGACTACCTGCTGGGATTTCTTAGTGAGGCTGGCATAAAAGTAACCGGCAAAGTTAAGGCTGGAAAGACTCCCGCCACAGCGAGAGTTCTCCACGAGATTAACGGTTATGAAATGCGCCGTATTGCCCAAGGACTTAACACGTTTTCAAATAACTTCATCGCTGACATGCTAACAAAGAGGCTTGGCGCGGCCTTTTCAAAACCTGAAACTCCCGACCAACCGGGCTCAGGAACCCTTCAAGCTGGTTCGATGGTATTGGAGCAGTTTCTTCGACGAGATATCGGGATCAAGGGAAGTTTAAAGATCCTAAATGGCTCCGGATTATCGACAGAAAATCGCATTTCAAGCAGGCACATTTTGGCTGTTTTAAATTGGATGGAAAAAAGGGGGGACTTATACCCTGACTTCCTTGCTAGCCTCCCGGCCACAGGCTGGGACGGAACCATGAAAAAGCGGCTGAAGAACTCCGAGGACCTAGCTGGCTTGGTCAGAGCAAAGTCTGGAACGTTAACAGAGCCCATTACGGTTGCGGCCCTGGCTGGTTATTTCCGCCACCCCAAAGAGGGCTGGGTATCCTTTTCTATGATAAGTAACGGTCGGGACGGCAAAAGTCAGCCAGGACTCATGGAAATTAGAAATCTGCAAGATGACGTTCTCAAAGGTATTTTTTCGGAGTAAGGGTTTTTCGAGATTGTGCTTGACCGGACATGCCTTTGTTATCTATAAGCTCATCTCCCGGATTTAGGCCTGTAGCTCAGCTGGTTAGAGCGTTGCCCTGATAAGGCAAAGGTCGGCAGTTCGAGTCTGCCCAGGCCTACCATTTTATTGTAGATCACCATCTACTTGTTTTTCAAAAACGTAACAAAAAAGCCGCCATTAAAGGCGGCTCTTATATTTTCAATGACGAAAGCCCACCTACATTCAGACAGCGCAAACGGTTTCTCGAACAGCCACTTCAGCCGTTAACCGCTCTTCTGCGTACTGCTTCAATTTGCGTTGTAATGTTCTAATCCCAATACCTAGGAGACGGGCTGATTTCGTACGGTTAAAACGCGTACGGCGCAGAGTTGCCAGGATCAACTGACGCTCCACGTCCTCTAGTTTTGCTTGTCCAGGCTGAACCACCAGCACTTGATTGTCTTGCGTGTCAATGACTCGAATCGATTCCATAGGGGGCTCCTCCTCAATGATTTTGCTCGGGTCATATTTCATGCCTCGAGATGTCAATGAGAGTAGAGCAACTACAGTGCCAAACTGATTTGAAAACCACACCAACAGAATATCCGTAACTTACACACTTTTTCAAAGTTGACTGGTACAGAAATGTTACCAGGCACCTCACGTAAATGGTCACGAAACTATACCAAAATGACAGAAACCCGGTCTTTTCCCTAAGTGTGGTACGGGAAGGATGCCTTCCCGTACCACTAAAAATGGGTCTAATACCTAAGAAACCAGAGCCAGCCGCTGAAATCAGCGGAGCAGCTGCATAACAATTTCTGGCTCCTGGTTCGCCTGAGCAAGTACTGAAGCACCGGCCTGAGCCAGGATCTTGCTCTGTGTGAACTCTGCAGTTGCCGAAGCGAAATCCACGTCGCGGATACGGCTATTTGCAGATTTATAGTTTTCAACCTGGATACCGAGGTTATTGATCGCCGAAGTCAAGCGGCTTTGCTGCGCACCAAGTGTCGCGCGAGTCGAGGCAACTTTGCCAAGAGCCGCATCGATTGTCTTCAGTTTGTCAGCTGCCATCTCACGGGTAAAGGAGTCTCCTTCATTTTCTGGACCAATTTGGCTACCGGAAGATTCCAAACCGAGATCTTGAGAAGGAATCAAGCTCATAGAATCAATGTCAAGCTTGATTGTATCGCGGTTTTCTACGGTTCCGTCACCAGCGCCCACATGAATTGTTATGAGATCTTCGCCAAACTCACCATTGTTTGCTGATCCCTGAAGGACCTTCAAACCGTTCCACTCAGTGGTATTGGCAATACGCTGAATCTCATCCACAAGCTTTGTATATTCACGGTTAGTGTATCCGCGCTCGACATTTGAGATTGTGTCAGACGCTGACTGAGTTGCCAATTCGCGCAGACGAGTGAGGATGTTTGTGATCTCATTCATACCGGACTCTGCGATAGAAACGAGTGACACGCCATCGTTAGCGTTGCGGGAAGCTTGCTCCAAAGACCTAGTCTTTGCATTAATGTTGTTGGAGATCGCCAAGCCAGCAGCATCATCTGCTGCCTTATTGATGCGGTAGCCACTGGATAGCTGCTGCATGATCTCGCGGGATTGCCCGCTCGTCTTTGCGAGGTTTCGCTGTGCGTTAATCGAACTAATATTGGTTTTAATCCTTAGACCCATTGTATGCCTCCATTGTACTTTTTATAATTGCGTTAAAATATTTAACAATGGCCATGTCGGATCCATAAAAATGATCTTTAGGTTTAGTTTTAAATAAATTTTAAAGATGTTTTTATAGGATGACGCTCAATAACGTGATCATTGAGGATTTTTTTGATTTTTTATTTTTGGCAAACTGAACAAAAAAATGTCGAACGTGCCGCTTGGATCATTCGACGAACCGTTGTGCGACAACGGGGACAAGGCATTGATTCTTTGCCATAAACAGCCAAGTTTGTCTGGAAATAACCGGGTTTACCATCCTTATCGCGGTAATCACGCAGGGTCGTTCCGCCGGCATCAATGGCATCGCTCAAAACAGCCTTAATATGCAGTGCCAATTTTCGAAATTGCGATAGCTTTAAATTTTTTGAAGGAATTTGCGGATTAATTTTTGCGCGCCAGAGAGACTCGCTTGCGTAGATATTTCCTACGCCAACAACAACTTCACTATCCATCAAAAAAACTTTCACCGCCTGCGAGCGTGAACGCGATGCGTCAAACAAGTGATCACCTAAATCAATCTCATCTTCAAGTGGTTCAACACCAAGCTTCGCTAAAAATGGATGAGTTGACGTTTCGTTTTTTTCGACGCTGAAAAGACGCCCAAAGCGGCGTGGATCTATAAATCTAAATTGCAAATTTTTTTCTAAATCAAATAAAGCGTGGGTATGCGGAACAAGACATGCAGATTTATCAGAGGCAACAAACCTTCCGCTCATGCCTAAATGAACTCCGAGCGCGCCTTCCTTGGTATGTATCAACATATATTTGCCGCGTCGACTTACGTCTGTAACTTTTTGCCCAGATAAGATTTCCTTTAGGCGCTCTGCTGGAATAACTTCGCGAATATCAGGCCGCAGAAATGAAACGTTCGCAATCCGCTTTCCTTTAAGCGCATCGCGAACTCCGCGAACTAATGATTCCACCTCTGGTAATTCCGGCAAAACTTTATCTCCAAACGCATCATTTTGCGTTCGGCATTGGTACCACCTTTAATACAATCCGTCTAGATCGGTCGGCATTCCCAGGGAGAATGACGTCGGAAATAGGTTCACTTTCACCAAGTCCGACTGCTGTAATGCGAGCCTCATCAAATCCCAAATCATCGATCAGATGCTGACGGACAGTCAATGCGCGCTGATAGCTTTCAATCTGATTTTGGCTGCTATCACCGCGCTGATCGGTGTGGCCTTCGACCATCAGCATACCAACTTTCATGGACGCAAAGCCTTGTACCAGCTCCCGAAGCTTTGAGCGACCGCCCAAAGTCATTTCAAATGTTTCTGGCTGAGCTTTAGGGTCCTCAAACAATGAGCTGTATTTCACTGATATTTCTGGAGCAAGCACTTTGGCTTGCGTGATGGAAAGTCTTTGCACCAAGGCCAGGTCACCAGCCATCACATCACCATAAGCGCCAAAACGTGACTGGCTTTCCGGAGTCCCCTGTTGAATCACCTCCGCAACCGACTGATGATCATAAACAGAAATCACCTTTAAAAGTCCTGTTTCAACTGGTGTCGTTTGACCTGCTCGGGCAGGACGGATGGATCTGAAAATTTCGCCTGAGGTAATACCGGCGTCATGTCCAGCCTCAATTGCAACATATCTGGCATCACTTCCCGTGGACAGGTAGCCCTTGATCCTATGGGAGCCGTTTGTCGCCAAGGCCATAGATGACAGCGCAAGTGTTGCGTATAGACTTATGATGCTTCTGATCATCGCCACTAACTCCCCATGAAGAAACTTAAGCTTCACAAAATATTTAAGATTCCTCTCCTCTTCGCCCGGTTGAGGAAAAGGTTGAGGCTGGCGTCGCAACAGCCCGAAATTAATAGAGTTCACCAGCCATTTCGCTTATAGGCAAAATTTACCTAGAGCCCCCAGCGCCTCCATTTCACTCACGTTCTGCAGTTGTTAGGCACTAGGCTGTCGGGTATAACCCATCTCAAGCTCTTTCAAAGGGAACGTCCTCCTATGTCCGACGGATCCAAAAACCTCTATAAAGACGCCGGAGTTGATACCGCAAAGGGTGACTCCCTCGTTGACTGGCTCCAGGCCAAAAAACCGTCCTTCACTCATCCCCGGGGCCTTGGGCGCGTTGTAGAAGGTATCGGCGGATTTGCTGGCCTTTTTTCTATGGATCTTTCCCGTTTTAAAAATCCAACTCTCGTGGCCTCGACCGATGGCGTGGGAACCAAACTACTCCTTGGACTGAGTGAAAAAATTTGTGATGGCCTAGGCCAAGACCTTGTGGCCATGTGTGTTAATGATCTTTACACAGTTGGGGCAACTCCACTTTTTTTCCTCGATTACTATGCAACAGGAGCATTGGACGAACACCAGTTTCGTCAGGTGCTTAGTGCTATCAAATCATCTTGCGAGGTTTGCGGGATGGCCCTCCTCGGCGGAGAAACCGCTGAAATGCCAGGCCTCTACGAGAAAGGTCACTTTGACCTAGCTGGATTTGTGGTTGGAATTGTTGATGACAGTAGGCGCCTTGGGCCTACCAACGTGAAGCCTGGTGACACACTTATTTCATTGGCATCAAGTGGATTTCACTCCAATGGCTATTCGTTGATTCGTAAGTGGCTCACAGAAAAACCCCGACCAGATCTCCGAGAAAAGCTCATGGCCCCCACCAAGCTTTATTTTGAGATTCCAGAGCTGCTAATACGTCACCAAGAAGCCTTCCACGCCTTGGCAAATATAACAGGTGGTGGCATTTCGGGAAATCTTCCTCGGGTGATTCCTGATCATTTGCATGCCGTCATAGAAAAAGACAAACTGCCAACTCCTGAATGGATGCGCGAATTTATCCAATTTAATGGCAGTGAGATAATGGACGTCGAAGACGTATTTAACTTGGGCGTTGGCATGGTTGCCGTAGTTGACGGAAGCAAGTCCGCTGAGTTTCTGTCATCAGCACGAGAACTGAATCTGGAGGCCGCTGTCATAGGCCATCTCAAGACCAAAGAAGGTCCGGCAACTGTGGAATATACATAAAAGCCAGATTTAATCTGCCCATCTTCTTGAAAGGACATAAACGCTTATGAGCCATCTACGCCATGTCTTAAGCGCATCGCAATTTGATCGACCTTTTCTTGACCGTATTTACCGACTCACCAACAAGATACGCCAATTTGATAAAAGCAAAGAGGGCCTCATGTACCTACAGAGCCTTCTTCCTCATCGGCGTGCTATGCTTTATTTTACCCAGCCATCAACGAGAACGTTTTTATCTTTTCAAAGTGCCTGCCATATTCTTGGTATCAAAAATTCAGAAATACGAGACACCGCGACAAGCTCAGAGGTAAAAGGTGAGTCCATTGAAGACTCGCTTCGCACATTTAGCTCCTACGTTGATCTCATCATCATGAGATCCCCAGTTCGAGGTTTATGCGACCGAGTTGCAGCCATGCTCGATACGAGCGATCGTCCCGTACCAATCATCAATGCAGGAAGTGGGCCTGACGAACACCCGACCCAAGCCCTCCTTGATATCTATACGCTCCAAAGAAGCTTTAAGGACTTTGGTGGGATTGAAGGTAAATCAATATGTATGGTTGGAGATTTAAAACGAGGACGGACAATTCGCAGCCTATCGCGACTATTGACACTTTATCCAGGAGCAAAACTAATATTCGCTTCACCGGAGGCATTTAGAATTGAAGACGATCTTCGCACGTTTTTGAAGTCTTCGATGATTGAATTTGTTGAGACCGTTAATTTTCGCGATGCTATCGCTCACAGCGACGCGATTTACATGACGAGAATTCAGGATGAATATGACGTCTGCGCTGGTGAATCTTCAAAAGTTGATTCATCACAGTATTGTCTTAAGTCCAACCAACTAAAAGAAATGAAGCCAAATGCAGTTATCATGCACCCGCTGCCGCGCCGTACCGAGCTCGACCCGGCCATTGATAAAGACCCCCGGGCAAAGTACTGGCGTCAGGAACGTAATGGCATGTGGACAAGAGTAGCCCTTATGACGACACTATTAGGGGTGGACGAGAAAATATTACTCCCGGAGCTATAAACAGTGAGCCTATCTGATACTATTTACGCCTCTGTGGTGAGCGTAACTGCCACGACAGACAAACAAGCCAATTTAGAAAATATATTTGCGCGAGCGGAGGAAGCCGTTAGGGCCGGATCAAAGTGGATCTCGCTTCCAGAGATGTTTGCTTTTCATGGTCCTTATAACGAACTTTGGAATAACGCCGAGTTCGAAGATGGTCCACTAAACAACAGACTTTCAGAGTTTGCACGCCGACATGGAGTGGTGCTTTTTGCAGGAAGCGTTGGCGAGAGGCCAGAAGGGTCTCAGGACGGCAAAATTTATAACACCCAATATGTCTTTGGTCGCAAAGGTGAACTGCTTGCAAAGTACCGAAAGACGCACCTGTTTAATCTTATGGATCAGACCGGTAAGGCCTTGTACTGCGAAAGTGACGGGTACCTATCGGGCGACACATTAAAAACTGTGACCGTTGACGGCTGGAGAGTAGGTCTAGCCACCTGTTATGACCTGCGCTTTCCAGACCTCTTTGGCGCCCTAGCTAGGACAGGCCCACTCGACTGTCTGGTGATCCCGGCAGCCTTCACGTTACAAACTGGCATGTACCACTGGGAGGTGCTTTTAAGGGCAAGAGCTATTGAAAACCTCTGTTATGTGGTGGCAGCAAATCAGGTTGGCACCCATAGCCCCGGAAAACAAAGCTACGGCAATGCCATGATCATTGATCCGTGGGGAACACCCCTTGCAAATACAGGTCATATGGAAGGTGTTGCTGTTGCGCCCATGAGTAAATCGCGCATTAAAGCCTGCCGCGGACAGCTTCCTGCCATTGACAATAAGCGTCCAGAGATCTACACCTGACGAGCTATGGCATCACCTTTTGAACTAACTATAGTCAATGGTCTCGCAGGGGACCCCGCCGTTTGTCCTTACTTCAGGCAGACCGGCGATAGTCTTTTATTTGATGCGGGAAATCTGGAGCCTCTGTCCAACCGAGATCTGCTCAAGGTGAAAGTCGTTGCCGTAACGCACACCCATGTCGACCACTTTATTGGATTTGATCGCCTCATTCGAGTCAATGTCCCACATTTTAGAACGATAGAGGTAGTTGGGCCGGCAGGAATTATTCGTAATATTCAGGGAAAGCTTGCTGGATATGCATGGAATCTACTAGAGCCAAATCAAGTAAACATCATCGTTCATGAGGTGTCACCCGACGGATCTATCGAATCAGTCCATCTTTCTAATTCAAACCAGTTCCTAGCAACAAATCCTACAAAAACTCCAGCACCTAAGGATCCGTCAACGGAGCCAGCAAAAATTCCGCTGAGATCCTCAACGTACAATTTAAGTGCCGTCTCCGTCGACCACGGCATGCAAGTGTTGGCCTATGGTCTGTCAATGCCCGACAGTATGAGCGTAAACAAGGCTCAGCTGGATGCTTCTGCCTTGGAGCCTGGGCCTTGGATTTCAGACCTTCAAAAAATGGCCGTGGATGGCAAAATTAAGGGCTCAATTTATATCTCTGGAGCTGAGCACGACGCATTGCAACTTGCTGGCAGTCTGCTTCAGCCAAGGTCCGGACAGCGCCTCATCTATGTCACGGATATGATCTTCAGTGAGGCTAATATCAAGCAGCTGAAAAAGCTCGAGGGCGCTGGTCCTAATGTCATTATTTGTGAAGCCAATTATCGCCATGAGCACCGCCAAAAGGCTTTCGACAAGTTCCACCTAACCACAACCCAAGCCGCCCTAACTGCAGCCCTGCTCAATGCAAAACATCTCCAGATTTTTCATATCTCAAACTTATATAGCGGCGACACGGACTCCAGCTTGGCAGAATCTGACACTGCCTTCACTCGTCTTCGGCAACTTGACCCCGTCGCCCTGTGGGATGAAGCTTCGATGGAATTTGTATCTTCCAAATAATCACCAGCAACAACAGCTGGTTAATCTATTTTTGATTTTCAAAAGTTGCACCATCAGCCTAAACCTTAGGGGAGTTCTGCCGAAGCACTCCTGAACAGAGGGGTCTTGGCGATCGAGTCAAAACCGTGCCGGCCAGCAACTTTAACAAAGCAAACCAGCGGAGCTAACGAGACGATGAACGCAAAACTAGACCACTTGGAGAGAACGATCCTGGAATTAGGGGCCGAAATTTTTCAAGTAAAGCATCGTGTCGATGAGGTCGAAAGATCTAACACTCAGTACCAGCAGATTTTCTCCAGCCTTAAAAAGCTTCTAGATGACAAGGGAATAATATCTTCTGAGGATTTCGATGAGATTGTGGATTTAGATAAAATCCTAAATTTACAGTCGTCAAGTCAGGGATCAGACATCATGTCTGTTCTGAGCGATGATCTGAAAAAAGTTGTAAATTAGGGAAAATTTATTCTACAAATGAAAGGCCCGCTCTCTAGAGCGGGCCTTTGTCCTTTATGGCGATTACTCTCCACCGGCCTTATCAAGTCCATATTTAGATATCTTTGAGATGAGGCTAGCTCTGCTCATTCCAAGCTCTTTAGCTAATCGTGATCGATTATAGCGATGCTTCACCAACCCCTCAGAGATCATCTGTTTTTCAACTTCTTCCATGGTGCCTTTCAAGCTTCCTGCAAACTTGATTTGTGACCCCGAAGACTTAACGATGTTTGTGATGCGTGGAGACAAGAACTCTGGCGTGACTTCCTTCTCATCTCCCGCTAGAACACATAGGCGTTCTACCTCATTTTCAAGTTCGCGGACGTTCCCTGGCCAATCATAGTTCATGATGATTTCCATGCAATCAGATGCAATCAGCTTTGGAGGTTTACTTGTTTGCTTTGCGTAGGCGGAGAGAAAGTGGTCCGTTAAAAGTTTAATATCGTCCTTACGCTCCCTTAGTGGCGGCACAGTGACGTTGATGACATTCAGACGATAATAAAGATCTTCTCGAAATGAGCCATCTTTTACCATTTTTGTCAGGTCTCTATTCGTGGCCGCCAAGACACGGACATTAGATTTGCGTAGTTGATTACTGCCAACGGGTGTGAATGTACCGTCTTGCAAAACTCTGAGAAGCTTCACCTGCATCGCCATACTTGTCTCACCAAGCTCATCCATAAAAAGCGTTCCACCATCAGCTTCTTCAAATAATCCTTTTTTATCTTTCACTGCGCCCGTAAAGGATCCTTTTGCGTGACCAAAAAGCTCACTTTCAAGGAGATTTTCATTAAAAGCTCCGCAGTTCACTGGGATAAATCGATTTTTTTTGCGAGGGCTATTGAAATGGATCGCCTTGGCGATGAGCTCCTTACCGGTTCCATTTTCTCCCTGGACAAGAACTGTTGCATCACTGGAGGCAACACGCTCCAAAAGGCGATAAAGGTTTTGCATCGGCGCTGATTTACCAATCATATTGTGGAAACCATAACGATTAGTCAGCTGACTGCGAAGTTCATTGACGGTTTCTTCTTGATCGTTGATCGTCTTATGAGTCATGACTATTTCTTCAACGACTAGATTGACTAGCTCAGTCAGATAATCAAGATCCTTGGCTGAAAGAACGGGCAGTGAATTAACCCATTCGTTAATCTCGTTTTTTTTCTCTGGAAATGAACGCTCCATGTACTGTCTAATCGCAATCTTCTGCTGGGAAGAAGATTCTTCCAGAACAAAACCATCACCAAATACAGTCCCAACAAATTGGCCGTTTACTCGAATGGGAACGGAAACCGTTGAAAATCCAGAGTGGCAAGTCGATAGCTTTAGACCCTTGGAATTAGTCAATGACGCTGTCGTTGACCGAGCAGTGCCCCGACAGCCTTCAAAGCCCTTGGCGTTTTCGGTAATAGCCTTACAAATGGGATTTAATGGGTTAAAAAATTTGCCTTCAGGAACCCCCCTTAGAAGCCCCTTTTGATCTGTAAAATTCAATTGAATCTTCCACCACCTGCCGACAATCTCGCGCAGCTTTCTGATCACATGAATTTTATCAAACTCGTCCCATCTTACGTGCTGTTCAGCCATGGCGTAGCCCCCTACAGTCAATATGTACACTTGGTACAAACTGTCGCAACTTGCGACATACTGTAGGGTTATCGGCCAGGGTGGCCAAAAACTTTACACTTGGTAAATTAATATGGATTCCAGACCATTACAGCTTTAGTTGCTGGACTTTCGACAGTGTCAGAGTTTTGACACGAGGACCATTCCGCATATTTCACTGAGGTTGATCAGCGTTAAACACCCTCGATAACCTTCATGGAGGCGGGCACGGAAAATGAAGATGGACCACTGACTCCGGGAGCTGGATTTGAAAACTGAAATTCGGAGGTATTCTTATTGGTAAAAGACATTTTCAGTGATCTTACGTAAAAACTCTTACTGTCAACATTGATATCGATGACCGACAGAGCGCCGTCCTGCTTTGGATTTAATGTTAATATGATGTCTTTGCCGTGCCGAAGGGACTTAACAATTTGATAACGCTTTAATAGAGAGTCAAAATCCAAAACAAAATTTATAACTTCCTTGATTTCGCTTGCGCGGTCCCCTTGAGCGTCAAATCTCGTTGCCGTTTTTTCTCCAGGCTTATAGCTAAATAAACTTTTACCATCATATAGCAATATGTCGGCCAGAGGCTTTTCAATTTCCCACCGAAAACGAGCTGGTTTTGCAAATAGGGCTTTTCCACTCGATTTGGACGGTTTCGTTGGCCTCAAGGCGCTTGTTCTAAGCTGGACGAAATCCACGCTGAGATCTTGCCTTGAACTCATTTTTGACTGCACCTCGCGAAGTTCCTCCGTGCTCAATGCCTCGTCAGAGATTTGAGGCTGCGCAGCAAAACTTTGGCAGCAGTAAAGAGCGGAAAATAGACAAGCAAATGCCTTGAAACCAATTCTATTCATTTTGTTCTACCTCAAAAAATTAGGCGAAACTGTCTAAAGGTAAGAATTTATTGTAAGCTAAAATGATACCCACGGCACGAGGATTTTACCTATGGAACGCACTTGGCTAAAGAACTATCCCACCTCTGTGAACCCCGATGTTCAATTTGGAGACCTAACCTCAATTTCTCAATGCCTTGACCGCGCATTTAACAAGTATTCTCGCCTCCCTGCAGCCACATGTCTTGGTACTACTATGACCTATGGCGAAATGTCTGTGACGGTGACTCGATTTGCGAGCTTTCTCCAAAATAAGCTCGGCATTCAGAAAGGGGACCGAATTGCAATCATGCTGCCAAACACACTCCAATTTCTCGTGGCGGAGCTTGCTGCAATAAAAATAGGAGCGGTTTGTGTCAACACAAACCCGCTTTATACACCGCGAGAGATGAAGCACCAGTTTATAGACAGCGGCGCGCGAGCGATCGTAATTCTTGACCTTTTTACCGATAAGTTAGAGGAAATCATCAAGGACACAAAAATCGAGCATGTCATCGTCACATCTGTGGCTGATCAACTACCAATCTGGAAAAGCGCCGTACTTTCAGCAGTTATGCAGGTGAAAAAGCTCGTGCCAAAGCATCACCTTAAAGTGACACGATTTAAAAAAGCCCTTTCCGAGGGCGATCCATCAAAAATAAAACTGCCTGAGATGCAGCTGGATGATCTGGCGATCCTGCAGTATACGGGCGGTACCACCGGCATTTCAAAAGGTGCAATGCTCACTCAGCGCAACATCCTTGCCAACATGCTGCAGATTCAAAGCATCACCAGAGAGGCCCTAGAGCCAGGTGCCGAGGTGGTGCTAACAGCATTGCCGCTCTATCATATTTTTGCACTCAGCGTAAATTTTCTAGCTTTTTTTGCTGACGGCCAACATATGATTCTTGTCCCAAAACCGATTCCAATCGAGAACACAGTGAAAATGTTTAAGCAATATAAAATCACTGTGATGACTGGTGTGAATACACTTTTTAATTCATTAAATAATAGTAGGGCCTTTCAGGAGCTCGCCCCCAGAACCCTAAAAATAGTCGTGGCAGGCGGCATGGCCCTGCAAGATAGCGTAAATAAAACATTCCAAACGATCACAGGCGTCCGTATTACGGAAGGTTTTGGCCTAACCGAGGCATCTCCCGTTACCCACGTAAATCCACTGTCGCCAAATAATCCCGTGGGTTCTATCGGCATTCCTCTTCCGTCAACCTTTGCCAAGGTTGTTTCCGAGGATGGACGAGATCTCTTGCCTGGGGAAACCGGCGAGCTTGTAATCAAGGGACCACAGGTTATGAAAGGCTACTGGAAACGTGACGACGAGACGGCTAGCGTGCTGCGCAATGGCTGGCTTTGGACGGGCGATATGGCGCGAATGAATGAAGACGGATTCTTTTTTATTGTAGACCGCAAAAAAGACATGGTTTTGGTCAGTGGGTTTAACGTTTATCCGAACGAAGTGGAAGACGTACTTGCTAGCCACGCAAAAGTACTCGAAGCTGCTGTGATTGGAGTCCCCGATAAATCAAGTGGCGAGGCCGTCAAAGCTTTTGTTGTAGCTAAAGATAAATCGCTGACCGTTGAAGAGCTTCGAGCGCACTGTAAAGAGAATCTTACGGGATACAAGGTCCCCAGGCATTTTGAGTTTAGGGATACTCTACCGAAGTCTAACGTGGGTAAAATTCTCAGAAGAGAGCTTCGCGATAGCCGCTCATAAGCCCCCGGTAGTTTAATAATTTATTTTTATGGGAAACAAAGGCACCGTCCTTGTGCTAAACTTCCCCAGCAATGAAAATACGCCGACTAATAAAAGTGCTGCCCATGGATCCGGGCTTGGCTCTCGTCGTCGCAGCTATGTTTTGGACATGGCGCACTCCGACTGAGCTAAGTGCGGCGTCGCTGCGACCGACTGTCGTAACGGGGCTCATGCAGCAACCTTCTTCCCAATATTACCACTACGTCTATGGTGGCCAGGTTGATATCGCGCGCAAAGACGACGCTGCCTACATGCGATTGCAATATCTGGAGCGTCCCGCCTTTAGAAGTGCTGGTTACGTGGACCAAGACTTTTCAGCAGCTTTATTTTTCGGAAAAAGTGTTTACAAGAAAGGCCCGCTTGGAATTGGTGCTTTGATTGGCACAGGCTACAACTGGGGATATCTCAAAGAAATTGCTGGTGATGCTCCCTCGCGGGAAGCCTACCGTATGCCAGGTATTGGCACTGGAATTGAAGGAAAATGGTCCACGGATCGTTTGGATGTGCGCCTATCTTATCAGACGATGATTTGCCAAAACGACCGCTCACAAATTGACTACTATGTGGCCTGGCCTTTTAGCTGGTTTCTTCTTTCGGCGTCTACTCCCATCAATCTTGGGGGACGCTAGTGAATAAAATGCTCAAGCTCATCTTGCTTCTTGGGATCATCTTGCCTCCTAGGGCCTATGGCGCGGGCAAAAACGATCGTTATACCATTTCAGGGCAGGGGCTTGCTTTAGCGCCGAACGCAGGGGGTCAGAAAGCCTATCGAATTGAAGTGCATCGCAGCGGTCATGCCGTCTACGGATACAACAACCGCTCGCTTCTTGTAGAAAATGCTACGTTATTCGGAGCCGGCTATGACTACAGGCTTCCTGTTTGTGATGAGTCTTGTTTTTGGCAATTCTTTGTTCAAGTCGGCGGCGGACTAACCAACGCCGGAGGTTTTGCAGAGGCTACCTGGGGCACCATGATTCCGCTGCTCCCAGTTTGGCTTCCCACCAGAGCCCCGCGAATGATTCCGATGCTGAGGGTTGATATTACGTCACAGTTTTTTGCAACACGAGAACGCGTCATCACCTGGAGTTATCCGCTATGGATTGGATTATCGTTTGCATTTTGACAGTCTTATTTTCCAGTGGTGCCTTTTCATATCCAACGCCCGTGGATCTTGACGGAAAACTCCACCGTTGGCCCATCACGAGCGAGGCTCCCGAAGTCTACTTTGAAGTGGCTGGCGATGAATCTTTGCTTTCATTTCTGACAGAGATCTCTCAGGAGGCAGCGGACACTTGGGGCAGCATCGAGCAAAGTATGCTCAAGGTAAAACCAGCTAACACTGACCATGTAGCTCAAATCACCATCAACTTTCAGACATCAATTGCTGGAGGCGATATGGCAGCTGGTTACTCGATATTTGATCAAGTGAATGAGGGTGTTCCCATCCACTGCACTATCACCATTGCTGCTGATCCATCTGCAGACACATATAACCTCACCAAAACCACAATCCACGAGATGGGCCACTGCTTAGGGCTGGGCCATAGCCTCATTCCTGAGTCGATCATGAGTTATAGCTTGGAGAAAAACTCCCTCACGCTATCTGCAGATGACAAGGCTGTGATATCAAGGCTCTATCCGGCCGATGGCTCAAACGCCATGCTAGCTCCTGGCTGCTCGATCCAAGGTCAAGATAAGGAAATTCATAGTCAAACCTTGTTTTTAGCAATTCTTTTGGCCCCTTTTGCATTCTTCCTGGCGCCCAAAATCATGAGGTTATTAGTCAAGAATTAGCTTGCCGCGATGCAACCCAGTCGTATACAACACGGAGCGTTGGCATCTTAGTCAAAATGTTAAATTAATTTAGGGAGTTTACCCCTTGCAACAGCAGCAGCCGCTACCGGCACACATTGCTAGTTTGACCGATCAGGACGCTCACGCCCTGGTAAACCGCCTCAGGGAGCAACTTGGTAAAGACACCATCATCCTTGGTCATCACTACCAACGAGATGAAGTGATCCAGCACGCAGATTTCACAGGAGACAGCCTAAAACTTGCGCGCATTGCGAGAGATTCAAAGGCAAAAAATATTATTTTCTGCGGTGTGCATTTCATGGCAGAAACCGCTGATATTTTAACAGGCGGCGAAAGATTCGTATCACTGCCAGATCTTGGCGCAGGCTGCGATATGGCTGATATGGCAGAGGTCAGAGATGTTGCCGACAGCTGGCTAGAGGCCACAAAAGCTGGGGCCAAAAACATAATCCCAGTTACCTACATCAACTCGTCGGCAGCACTCAAAGCGTTTGTTGGAAAAAACGGCGGAATTATCTGCACCTCATCAAACGCGAAAGCTGTGATCACCTGGGCTTTAGAAAAAGGAAATCACGTATTCTTTTTTCCAGATCAACACTTAGGTCGCAACATCGCTAAAGGCCTTGGCTTTGACCCGGCTAGGGACATGCTACTTTGGGACCCCAAAAAACCTCTCGGAGGTCACTCAGCTGAAACCATTGCCTCCAAAAAAATCTGGCTTTGGAAAGGCCATTGTCCGGTGCATGCACTTTTCACAGTTCATCAAGTCAAAAAGATCCGGGAAACATCTCCTGAAACAAAAATCCTAGTTCATCCTGAATGCGCAATGGAAATCGTCGACATTTCAGATCTCTCTGGCTCAACAGACTACATCATCAAAACTGTGGAGGCCTCTCCCGCTGGGAGTAAATGGGCTATAGGCACAGAAAAACACCTGGTTGAGCGCCTGGCTGCCCAACATCCAGATAAAACCATCACAAGCCTTAATCCGTTTACCTGTCTTTGTGGCACAATGAATCGGATTTCACTGCACAACTTAGCCTGGGTCCTCGATGGATTAGTCAATGGCGAACACTACAATCAGATAAAAGTCTTGCCTGATATGGCCAACGATTCGATGGCGGCTCTAAACCGTATGTTTGAATTAAGTTAAGCAGGAGGTCCAGCAATGTTTTACCTGGATCATTGCGGAACCACGCCTCTGGCCTCAGAAGTATCCGACGCCATGATTGATTTCATAAAGTTGGGCGTTTTCGGTAATCCTTCAGCAGAACATCATGACGTCGGCCGTAAGGCATATGCAGCCGTTGAGGCGGCGCGCATGGAGATTGCTAAAGTTGTTGGTGCACAGCCCACTGAAGTTATTTTCACCTCTGGTGCAGCTGAAGCAAATAATCTGATTGTTTGGGGATTTGCCCTAAGATACCGCGCCCGCGGTT
This sequence comes from Pseudobacteriovorax antillogorgiicola, assembly GCA_945897695.1. GTDB lineage: Bacteria > Bdellovibrionota_B > Oligoflexia > Oligoflexales > RGVZ01 > CAMDKS01. Next base: position 21,354 of record CAMDGW010000006.1, read on the forward strand.
GTCGCATCTTATATGGCGCTACAGAGCACAAAAGCATTTTTGAAACAGCGCTGGAACTTGCCAATCTTGAGGGCGTCATTAGCGAGCAGGTTTTAGTTCACGCCGATGGTACAGTCAATTTAGAGGATCTCGAGCAAAAGCTTTCTGACAACTGTGATAAGCCTACATTGGTTTGTCTCATGCATATAAATAACGAAATTCCTGCCAGACACCCAGTAGAAAAAATTTCAGAGCTCTGCAAAAAGTATCACGCTTTTTTCCACTGCGACGGCGTTCAGGGATTTGTACGTGAACGTCTGGACTTCTCTGAAGGGCACTATGGAAGCTACGTCATATCTCCACACAAAATCTACGGCCCAAAGGGCGCAGGTATTCTGATCCTAGGGGACAACAATTTATCGACACGCCTTAGTGTTCCTTACCGCGGCGGAAACCAGGAAAAAGGTATCCGCCCTGGCACCGTCAATACACTAGCTATTGTAGGAGCAGCAAAATCCATCAGCGTTCACGCTGAGCAGCGTCAAAAACGAGTTGTGCACATGAGCCGTTGCGCTGAAATCTTTGTAAAAAAACTCTCTGACCATTTGCCTGACTTTCGCCTGACGACACCCCTAAATGGCAATGCACCAGGTATCGTTAATTTTTATATCCTGGGCGTTGACGCACCAACTATACTAGCCGCCAACCCTGAGCTCTGCATTAACCGCGGCTCATCTTGTATTGGCGCTGGTGGGGAGCAGTTCAGCCACGTGCCAAAGGCTTTAGGGCTTCCTGTGGAGGTTCAGGCCAATGTGCTGAGGGCTAGCTTTGGACAGGTCATTTCAGAGCACGAGGCCCTTGAATCAGCATGTATTCTCATTGAGCGACTAGCGAAACTTAGGCCAATGACTTAACGTTGTGCTCTTTATCGAACTATTTTTTAACTAATTGCGACCAAAATCTAAACCAGTCTCGAAGCTTACGGGCTCGCTGTAGCTGTGTTTCTTTGGATCTTTTAAATCTCTTTTTATGATGACCTCGATGTCCCAACCTTCAGGTTTCCCGGAACCGTCCGATCAATACGCGTAAACAAATATGTTTTCCACAACATGAAGCACAAGAGCAGTAACGATGAACATCTGGCTCTGGTTTTTTATCTCCGCTGCTCTATTTGCCACGGGTCAACAGGCCTTAGGGCTAGACGCAGATTGCTACGATCAGGGCGAAGACTATTACATACCGGCGTCAGACCTGCTTGAGGCAAAGAAAAAAGCATTGCTGTGCTTTTTTGCTGAAATATCATTTAAGACAAGCATCAAAGAGGGCAATCAAGAGGTTGATTTTAAACAGGAAACAAATCTTGAGGCCAAAAGTTCTCTGATTGATTGGCAAGGACTACGTAAGGCAAGCACGCAAAATCTCTACCGCTGGTCAATCCGCGATGTCAGCGCAAACCTCAAAGCTCTTTCTCAGAGTCACGAAAAACAGATCATACCGGTAACGAAAGAAGTGCAAGAGGTCTGGCACTCAAGCCAAATTAAAAAAGAAATCATTGAACTTGTCTCCACGCCATCAGGCGCCACTGTCGGATTTGATGGCCTTGAATCCGCATGTCAAACACCCTGTAAGCTTGAAGTCATTCACGGCGTTCACACTGTATCTCTTTGGAAGCCTGATTATAGCCGCATGAATGGAACCATCCGTGTCGACGGAACAAGAGACCTATTCCCCTTCGAACTAAAAGAAAATATCGGCCGGATCGTCTTTCAAAATTGTCCTACAGGCACTAGCATTTTGATCGATGGAACTCGTTTTGGTTTAACATCAAACGGGCAATTAAAAATGGCACCGGGAAACTACATCTTGGAGCTAGAACATCCGGAACACTTTAAAACCAACCAGACGGTTTCCGTCAAAGTTAGCGACAATGTTCTCGTGCAGTGCAATATGAAGCCAAAAATTGGCGGCCTTGAGATTTCAGCTGTAAGTTCCAAAGGAGAACCAATAAAGGCCACCGTAGAAATTGACGGAATCGTTGTAGGGAAGACTCCTGGTGTTTACGACGTCAGAGCGGGATCCAGAAGAGTCCGACTCACTTATGAAGAAGAAGCGTGGGAGGATGCTGTCGCAGTAGAAAAAAGCGCGGTAACCCATCTGTCAAAAACGCTATCTCCTATCGAATCGGAAGCAGAAAAACAGCGCAAGAACGCTATGAAAGCTCTTTCGATAGTGACTAGTTTTGGCCAAATGAGTGATCAAAATCTTATTGAAAAAAGCTCTTCTCGACAGTTTGATTTCAAACAGTGCGGAAGCGCAGATCCTGACATGGGAAGCAGCCTTCGCATACGCATATCCAAAAATCTAACTGAAAACTTTGGTCTCAGTATGGGGTTTGTTTCTGCTGACTATGAAGTCTGTCATAGTTCTTTTGAATCGAAAACGTATCGAGAGGTGGTCGATAAATATAAAATTAGCTACGAAGGATTAACAGGCGGAATCCACTACACACTCTATACGGATGCCCAGACAACTGAATCATCGGCCATGACGGTTTACCGCCGCTGGTTTACCCTTCGCTTATCTTTGCTAAAGGGACTTGACCTCAAAGCAAGAAATGAAGGTTCTGGCTTCGAGTGGGCAGGTAAAAGTAATCATAAGTCAATTGCTGAGATCAGCTTCATCGATTTCATCGCCGGACATTTTCAGCTTAGCTTACTTGAATTTTCCACCATTCAGGACTCACCGCTACCCATCTCTAGCCCCGTTGAGATTAGGGAGATTTCCATGTTAAATATTCTTGGAATCGGCATGGTTTTTTGAAGCAGCCAATCATGCTAACATAATTCTAGCTAATGACTGCTTGTTTCAACAGAAAGGCTCCCTCATGAAATCCACTCGTCTCCCAAATATTGTCGCATCTATTGGAATAGCCACCATGTCTTCTTGTGCCACGCATAGCTCAGGATTTCAAAAAGCTGAAGTGATCGAAAGAATTGGCAACAAAAATGAAACGCCAGACTGGGCAAGCGGCGAGAAAACGGCTCTTGTTGAGGGCTCTGACTGCATCTTCATCAGTCAAATGACAATGTCTGGCAATTCACGCTCCGAGGCTTGTATGAAATCTGCGGAGCTTGATGCCCAGGCTGGAATACTTAAACACATCAAATCAAGTATGACGGCTAGCGGACAATTAAACGAAGCTGACTCCGTATCTGACCCAGGATTTGAAAGCCTTACGACGTTTTTTTCTGCCGGAAAACTGAGCGGCGTAAAAACCACTGAACGCTATTGGGAAAAACGAGTCGAAAGCAGCGAAAGTGGCGACCGCGTTTTAAAGCTAAGATGCGCCGTAAAAGTCGCCATTCGTAAAAGTGACCTCGAAAAACAACTTCGCGAAGCTATGGGCGGACCCAAAGTGAACTCTGCAGCTCACGAAGCGCTGGAAAAAGCCACCGTAAAAGCCATTGATAGTTTTGGCGAGGACGCCTCTAAGCCTTGATTGGCCTGGGGGGACAATACCCACCGTCACAAACAGCAAAAGGCCCACGCCGACTTCTCGGCGCGGGCCAAAATAGAGGTAAACACGTTTAATTATCAACCGCGAAGCAATTGTAGCGCAAAATCGCTGTTCTGGTTTGCTTGCGTCAAGACAGAAACACCAGCCTGAGTCAAGATGCGGTTTGTTGCAAGTTTAGCGGTCTCAGCGGCATAGTCGACATCGCGAATACGGCTTTGAGCTGCCTGCAAGTTCTCGTTAGTCACTTCAATGTTCGTGATACTGGAGTTCAACCGAGATTGAACAGAACCAAGAACAGCGCGGTATGAGGCCATCGAGTCAAGAGCTGTATCGAGACGGTTGAAGATGTCATTTGTACCAGATGGTCCAAGATCTGCAGCTCCGCCATCTGAATCTGGGGAAACGATGCTGAGCTCAGGATCCAGGATCGAGGCCATAGACTCGCGGAACGTTGCCAGATCTTTAAGATCAACAGTCAAAATGTCTGGATCTGATTCC
>CAMDGW010000007.1 GCA_945897695.1 Pseudobacteriovorax antillogorgiicola
AATGAGGAGATACTTGTTAAGCGGGTCATCAATAATCAAAATAGCGACGAAGCTGATGATCGACAATCTTGTCGGGATGTATTTGTGAATCTTAGCGAAGGTGGCGATAACGTCATCGATGGAACCGCAATTACTGGAAGCCTCGAAAACAGATTTTCTGGAATATTGACGGATATTTCTTCGGGAGGCTGCTGCATTCAGATTAAAAAAAATGCTAACCCCTCTATGGAAGATACGGTCCAATTTGGCATTGTAAAATTTGATGTGCCTGTTGGTGGCGGTCGTAGTGGATCTGTTGCGGTACTTATTCGCCAGTTTAGGCAAGATAAGTTAAACGTTATTTTGCACTGTATGTTTTTGGAACCATTACCGAATGGATTCTTGGCGGTTTAATTTTAGTTAGGATGATTTCACTCGTCCCATATGCCAAGCCCCGCCCTTTTATAGACACCCTTCATATCTAATCGAAGTGGGGTCTCATTACTGCCAAGCATGCCTCATGCCGCCGTCGACGGGAATGTTTACACCGGTAATATAGCTTGCTCTTGGGCTTGCCAAGAAAGCTACTAGCGCGCTCAGTTCTTCTGGTCTTCCGAGACGACCTAACGGGATTAATTTAGATGTTTTGTCCATCTCAAGTTCAAGCGATGTTCCCTCGCGGGCCGCTTTGGCTTTTCGCAGGTTAACGATCCTGTCGGTATGAATCACTCCCGGTAAGACCGTATTGGCAGTGATCCCAAAGGGTGCCATCTCTTTGCTAAGTGTTTTCATGAATGTGGTTACCGCTGTTCGCATGGCTGTCGACACAACGAGGTGGTCGATAGGTTCTAGAACAGATAAGGATGTCACTGTGATGATGCGGCCAAATAGCTGCTCTTTCATGGCTGGTAGCATACTTTGGGTAAGAAGTGTCGCACTCAGAAAGATTTGGTCAAAACCAGTGCGCCAAGCATCGATGGTGGTGGATTCAGCTGACGACGGTGGCGGACCTCCGACGTTATTAACGAGGATGTCAATGCCATCCAATATTTTCCGTGATTTATCTGAAAAATCTAAAATCTCTTTAGGATTTGCCAGGTCAGCTGTCAGAACGTGGGGGAGATCTTGTCTTCCCGCGTGGCGGGCGATCTCATTGGCGGCTAGCTTTAGCGCTGATTCATTACGGGCGCAGATTAAGACATTGGCTCCCTCGGCAAAAAGCTCTTTTGCGATGGCGAGCCCTAGCCCCTGACTTGAGGCGCATACAACGGCTTTCTTACCCTTAAGCTGTAGGTCCATATCTATCTACCTTCTTTTAAGAAATGTCTCGGCCAAGATACTTAATCAGATAGCGAGCCCATTTAATATATTCCTCAAAAACAAAAAGAAGACCTCGCTCTGATTTCCACCAATTAGATTTATCATAGGGGATGGCATCCACTGGCAATAAATCGATTTCAGTACCCGTACCGGTTAAAGCTTTTTCAATAATCCATCCAGCCCTTGCAGAATGTGGCCAGCTGGTCACGACGACAAGCCTCTTCGGCTTAAGACCGGTGGTTGTAATAAGTTTTAGCATGGCGTCGGCCTCTTCGACAGTCGATGTGACGCGTCCAAAGTCATTGACGACCGTGATTTTTGAGTCATCGATGCCATAGCTTTTTAGGATGTTCATAGTTAAGACTTGCTCTGATGGCATGAGGCCTTGCTCCTCAATGACACTCATTTCGGAGGTCACAAAGATGATACGATTAGCCACTTTCCCGAGGAATGCCTTAGCGGCCGCCGCTGGTCTAACCTCCACTCCACCCATGAGTAACCAAACAGCGTCGGCATTATCTTTTGGGTGGTCGTTGCGGTATAAAAGAGCTCCCATAGGATAAAAAATAATTCCTGGCCAAAGAATTATGGCAGTTATGATTGCTAGGAGACTGATGTATTTGATGGCCTTTTTTTTGGCCGCGTCTAAAAATTCTTTCATAAAAACCAAAAGCAGGCGCAAGCCAAGATTGTTGGCGGCAGTGCTGCGATCAAAAGCTTAAATGGATCAATACTACCTTCGCTAAAGCTGTCTTTGAGAAGGCCGACTGCGATTGGGTTTGGAGCATTGGCTATAACGGTTAGACCTCCGCCCGCGACGGCTCCGGCGACAAGCACATATTTTGAAACGTCATTTAATCCTGGTACGAGGGTACCAAGATAGGTTAAAGCGGCATTGTCCGTGACTGCTGTCAAAGCGGTAGCACCCAAAAATAAAGACAAAGGCTCAAGAGATCCAACCAAAGGTCCAATCCACCATCGCTGCATCTGCCCAAGGGTCACAAGGCCGCCTAGAAAAAACCCAACGAGAAGCGCCTCCCGCAGTTTTAGAGAATCCTGATATTCTTTAGTGACGTCAGACCAACCGATAAATAGCATAAAAAGTGGGAGAAAAAATGCCATGCTCGTGTGGTACTTGACGACTAAAGCCATAAAAAATACATGACTTAAAAACATCCATAAAGGAATTTCTAGGCCACTAAGGTCTCTCTTGGGAAGGCTGAGTCGAGATAGCTCTTTTATGTTTAGCGCATATAAAACCAGCGTGCTGCTGCAAATGGCAATAGCGCTTTTCCAGCCAAAATTTTTGATCATAAAAATCATGTCCCAATTCCATTTGCTGGCGACCATCAGTACAGGTGGCGCAGCAAAATGTGTAAGCGTACCTCCGATGCTTACATTCACCAAGAGTACTGCGAGAGTTCCGTACCTTAGGGCTGGGGAGCATCCTCTGATAAAAATTAAGGGCCGCAGTAAGAGTGCAGCAACGACCATGGCTGCAGGCTCAGTAATGAATGATCCGAGGATTGGCGCCAAAGTCAAAGTCAGCATAAAGTAAGTTGGGGTTTGCATGCTCTTAGGCGCAATGGACGACAGCGACATGAAAAATCTTGTACAGGCTGACATGATGGGCTTAGTTGCTGCCATGGTCATGATGACAAAAACAAATGTTGCCTCAGTGAAATTGACTGTTTCGAGAAATTTAACGGCATAGTCGACGTTATGTTGCAGTCCAAGGTAGCCGAGGAATAGGCAAGACCAGAGTCCGAAGACCACCTCGACCTCGGCCATATAGTGTAGGAAGTTTTCGGCTAGAGAACCCTGCCTAAATCGCGCCGCCCATTGAGCGAAAAATTTTGTACAAAAAGTGTGAAATACAGCTGCCCCAAAACAGATCGTGGCAACTAATTCTTCAGGTGACGGGTTCATGGCGTATCCTTAACTTCGTTTGCTCAACACATCATACCTAATGATTGCCAAGGCTTCTACATCTTGCCAAAGATATTTTCAGAACATTCTTTAGATTATCTGACATAATTGCAGAGTGTGTTTAAAGCTCTGACGGAACTAGTCACTAGAGGTGCTGTGGAGAAGTCAAGTCAGGAACCTGTTGCCAAGCATAAACCCTCGCTTCCAGTCAGGCTTGGGGTGGTGTCTTTTTTAAACGATTGCTCTAGTGAGATTTTGACAAGGTCATTGCCCCTATATTTCACTGTCGTAGTAGGCTTCAGCCCAACAGCCCTTGGGTTAATTGAGGGGATTGCGGAAACAGTGACCATTGTGGTGACGGCTATTTCTGGCTGGCTTTCGGACCGTCTTAATTCAAGAAAGCCTCTTGTAACTCTTGGCTACGGAATTTCAGCCTTTGCCCGTACTTTGATGTTTTTCACTGGTGTTGCGCCGTTAATTGCTGCGGCACGAGTTTTAGACCGTTTCGGTAAGGGAGTTAGAACGGCTCCACGAGACGCTTTAATCGCAGATGATTCCCACCGTGGAAATGTTGGTCGAGCTTTTGGGATTGCTAGAAGTCTCGACACTATTGGCGCGGTCACAGGGCTTTCTTTGGCCATTATGCTCGGTATTGGCGCCGCGTCGATGACGACGGATCTTTTTCAAAAGATGCTTCTGACGTCTATTCCTTTTGCGTGGCTTGCAGTCATAGTCCTTCAGCTTTGGGTGCCGCAACTTCCTCGTTTGACACACGCCAAGACTTATTTGTCGTGGCATATTCCAAAGGAAATCCGTCCGTTTCTTTTAGCGGTCGGAGTTTTTTCTCTGGGGAATTCATCCGATGTCTTTTTAGTTCTCAGGGCCAAAGAGATGGGATTTGATTTTGGCTCAATTTTAAGTCTTTTTATTGTCTATAACGTTCTGGCTTCAGCCGTGGGATGGCTTGCAGGACAGTGGTCAGATCGGTTTGGACGCAAGAGATTTCTTCTGGTGGGATGGGCGGTTTATGTTGCGTGTTACGTTTTGATGGCTCAGGAGTCGTCCATGTTGGTGTTTGGTGTCGTGTTTTCGGTTTATGGAGCTTTCTACGGCTTAACCGACGGCGTGGAGAAAGCATTGCTAGCTGATCTTCTTCCCGGAAAAAAAAGAGGACTTGGCTACGGAGCCTTCCAGATGACGCTTGCAATAGTCGCCATTCCGGCCAATCTCATCACAGGATATGTTGCTTCGAACTACAGTCTTCCAAAAGCGCTTATGCTGTCAGGATTTTTTTCGGCTGCTGGACTTCTAATTTTTATAGCTATGATTCCGAAGCTTAGGGCTCAAGACATTCGAAGCTGATGGCACGGTCTTCACAAAGTGAACGCATATCTTGAGGCATGGGGCATTCAAGATTTATTTCTTGGCGTGAGATGGGGTGCTCAAGGGAAAGCCTCCATGCGTGGAGTGCATGTCTCGGATAGCCAGCCTGGGTTTTGACTCGTTCGCTATTTCCTTCTTTACGGTAGAGGTCAAGGATGGTTGGGTCAGCACCGTAAACTTTATCTCCAATCAGAGGATAGCCTAGGGCTGAGATGTGAACCCGAATCTGGTTTGTTCTTCCAGTTAATGGTTTTGCCTCGATAAGGCATGCGCCTTTACCCCTTGATAGCATTCTAAACACCGTGACAGCATGATCGCCATCGTCGCAGATTTCGGATCTATTGGTTCTTTCGTAGCGTTCGGATTTGATCGGGAGCTCAACAGTCCAAAGGTCTTGGGCTGGTTCACCGTTGGTGATTGCCAGATAGGTCTTTCGGACCATTTTATTGGTCCACATGTCAGTCAACTTTGCTCTAATTGCCGGCTGACGAGCGCATAGGAGCAGGCCACTCGTTTCGCGGTCTAGCCTGTGAACCGGCGTCCAACCAGCTCCTAAGACTTCGGGTAACACGCCTGCGACAGTTCTTCGTCGGTAATAGCCTGATTCATGCATGGGCAGGCCGGCCGGTTTTGCCAAGGCAGCAAGCTCGCCGTCACACCAGAGTATAGACATATTTGTGTCAACTTCTGGCTCCTCGTCGAACGGATGAAGTCGACGCAGCTCATCACCCATTTGCAGGCGTTGGGCAGGTTTTCTAGCCCTAGTGCCATTGACCAAGACCACGCCACTGAATATTTCCTTCTGCCAAGCAGCCCGGCTAAAGAACGGAAACTTGCCTGCTAAATACTCATCGATACGACGCCCAACGGCCTTCTCGTCGATGGGAAGGCCTAGGCGTCTTGTCTCTTCTCTCCAGCTGGACTCTTTCAAGGCAGTAAGCACCCGGAATTAATAGTTAATGTCAATTCAGTCTTTTGACGACAACTTCTAAAATCAAAACCAATCTGTTTACCACGAAGGCAGTTTTAGGCTACACTTCTTTGCCATTTCAAAGTTTTTTTTGCTTGGTTCAAAGGATGTCGAGGTTGGGTTTTTTAAAATCAAAAATTCTGGTCACCCTTCTTGTTGGTCTGCCGACCCTTGCACGGGCTGAGCGTGAAGAACCCTATGTCGTCGGGGCCTTAGGTGATTCTATATCAGCTGGCTTTAACGCACTTCGCTTCGGGGATAATCGTGAGTTTAGTTGGACGGCGGGACTAGACGCTAACGGCCTAGTCCAAAGCCATGCAAGAAAAATCAAAACGTTACTAGGTGACCGCAACGTTGTGGTCGTGAATGAAGCCTTTGTGGGTGCAGAATCCTATCAGTTGCCAAGACAGGCTGCGAGACTTCTGCGCCAAAAACCTGATTATGTGACCATTGCGATTGGTGCAAACGATGTATGTACCTGGGATGAAGACTATCTTCCAAAGCTCGAGCATTATCAGAAGCATCTGACTGGGGTTATTGAGACAATTATTGAATCCAACCCCAAAGTAAAAATTGTGCTGGCACCCATGCCTTCGATTCCTTTGATGTATGAATTAGGGGCTCGCCGCCCCGGATGTCAATCGAAATGGGATACGATGCGCGTTTGTAAACCACTTCTGGCAGCAGAGCGGACTGCTGAGCAGCGCCAAGCATTTGTCGGTCGTTACCGTCATCTCAATCAAGTCATAGCGGATATTGCCGGGCGCTACCCGGTAAATGTGCGCTTGGCTGCCGCTATTGTTAACGCAGAATTCGATGATTCCATGATCTCGCCGTTGGATTGTTTCCATCCTAGTATCAAGGGCCAAAATCTCATAAGTGAACTGAGCTTTGATGCAACATGGTATTAAGATGAGTCAAAAGACTACGGCTGAAGACCCGCTCAAGACAGATTTCTTGATTCGACTCGCGCCTTTTATTGCTGGCATTCGCGCCTATCATCACCATTCGGTTAAGGGTCTAGAAACATTACCTGAAGGAGGCCTGATTCTAGCGGCAAATCACAGTCTTGCCAGTTATGACATCGCGTTACTGATGGCTGCGGTTTATGAGCAGACTAACCGCATCCCGAGAGCTTTGATCGATCGATTGTTCTTTAAAGTTCCAGGTCTTGGTCCTTTGATGGAGTCTCTTGGAAGCCGTGAAGGTACCCATGAAAACGCCGTGAGTATGCTGAAAAATGGCGAGATCATCGTAGTTGCCCCTGGTGGGATGCGTGAAGCTTTAAGGCCCTCTCGAGAGAAATACAAAATCATGTGGAGTCGAAGAAAAGGTTTTGTCAAATTAGCTGTGGAGTCTGGAGTGCCAATCGTACTGGCAGCTTGTCCTGCAGCCGATGATATCTATGAGGTTGCTCCTAGTTATATCACAGCTTGGGCTTACAAGACCTTGAAGATTCCTTTGTTTTTTGCAAGAGGCTTTGGATTTTCGCCCATCCCAAAACCGACCACATTGACCCATTTGGTTAGTGAGCCGCTATATCCTCCAAATAAGTCTGATGATCCCCAAGAAATGGCTAGATGCGTCAGTGAATTCCAAAAGCAAGTGGTCGAGCGCATGGAACGTCTGATGAAAGAGGCCGTAAAGCAGACGATCGAAAAAGAGGCCTGATCAGTATGCACCAATCTGAGACCTCAGAGCAGTTCATTAGACTTTGGGTGGCCCAGCTCTATAAAGAGCATCATGAGATTGCTTGGTATCATAGGCTTCCCCTAAAACCCGTCGTCATCAGAATTGTGGAGCTTTCATCTCAATGGGGTCAGTGGGATCCATTTCTTCGGACCATCACTCTCAGTATGAGACTTATGAAAGAGCATTCATGGGACGTTGTCCTTGAAATTCTTAAACATGAGATGGCTCATCAATACGTATCGGAATGTATGCCGATCTTCTCTCAAAAGCCACACGGCAATGCTTTCAAAGAGGCGTGTCAGAAGCTTGGAGTGTCATCATGGGCCTCGAAAGCAACCGGTGACATCCCGACAGAAATTCCTACACTTCGGATGCGAGTTCTAAGCCAAGATGATCAGAGACTTCTTGAGCGCGTTGAAAAGCTTTTGTCATTAGCAACTTCAAGCAATGAACATGAAGCTTTGCTTGCTATGGAGAAGGTGAGAGAGCTCTATGCAAAGCATAATCTTGACCGGATTAAGCAATCTCTTTTTGATGACTCCATGGACAGTCTTTATCTCACCAAAAACAAGAAAAAGACTGAGCCAACGGAAGCAAAGATCTTAGCGATTCTCAATGATCACTTTCGCGTCAAGGTGATTCATACGCATTTATATAACGCTACAAAGTGTGAGCGTTACAAAGCAGCAGAGATCCTTGGGCGTAGAGAAAATATCTTGATGGCAGAGTTTGTTTATCACTTCTTAAGTCAGCAAATTGAAAACCTTTGGAATGCGCACAAAAAAGAAAGTCGCTGTCCTGGAAGTTTAAAGCGTAGCTATCAAATGGGAGTGCTCAGTGGTTTTGATGAAAAGCTCACGGGTACGGGGGCTGTTGAAGCCAAGGTCGCATCAAGAGATGGTATTTGTGCTGGTGATTTGAGGGCTTTGCAAAAAGTGGAACAGTCCCACATGGCAGATTTTGTGGAAATGAAATACCCCCGCCTCTCAAGAAAATCTTGGGGCGGGGGACAAATTGATTCTGTAACTTTTGCCTCAGGCCGATCGGCTGGTAGAAGCCTAAACCTCAATCGTCCGATCACTTCAAACGGACGATTTGGTGGGTATCTCTCTTAGAGCAGACCAGCCGGTGTGGTTGTAAACTCTTCGCAAGCAAGTTCTTGAACGATTTCAATACCACCTTTTACCAAGGTTAAATCGCCAGCAAAAAACTCACCGTCAAAGTCGTTTGAGACCGCAACTTTCAAGGTCTCGTCTTTCGATGTGAAGACAACGATATCATCAAGGTGGACACGAGTAGCGGTAAATTTTTCAATGCCTTCAACCCCAGCTTCGCCAATCACGCCAAGTGTCAAGACATGAGAATTAACAGTCTTTTCGGTCCAGACCATAAGATTTCCGCGTGCTCCGCGCGGGTGACATTGGAAGGATTGGATCTTTGTCACAGGCTCATTAGCAAGTGCGGTCATCGAAAGGAACATGGATGCGATCAGGGCTAACGCTAGTTTCATGGTGGACCTCTTTTCGGTGGAAAAATCGCCTAATAATTGTGCGCGAGAGGAGTCCTACGCCGCCTTGGCGGGCTTGTCAATAATGAATTTTAAGGCTTTTAAGGCATCTTAATAAGTCCTCGGGACGACTGAATTTGAGCCACCTGGCCAGTCGGGAGTTTGTCCCAACAGCAAAGAAAGCACCCCCCCTATATGAGGGCTCGGCGGTTAGTCGGCTTTTGAGAGGTGGTGCTATAATGGCGACTAAAGAATTCTGGTAGCCAATGGGGGGCTGGACATTATGACGTATTCGTCTAGGCGATGGGCTTTGACCAGTAAGGTCTTCGGTGCAGTTGGACTGTTTTCTTTGGCGACATGCAAGTCTACTGGCCATGACCGTTCTTTAGTAAAGGATGTGACATCGACTTCCGTTGTGAAAATAGATCCAGAGTTTTTCCCAATCACCGGTCCAACGGATGCCATTTACCGTAATCGCAAGATTACTCAGAACTACTATTATGGTGCTGAGTCATTAAATAAAGTCTTGGGTAAAAATCACGAAGATTCAAGCTTTCAGGCCAACTGGCTTCATTTTGGTATTTGGGGATCAATGCGTGCCGGTGAATCCATTGATGGAACAGATATTCAGGTTGCATCAACGGTCAAAGATTTTGTTTTTGATTATCTTGACCAATCGCTAGCCTGGCTACCATCCAGTATCCGGAGCCAATCTATTGAAAATTTTCGTAAAGACCGTGAGCTGATAAAAACCCTTGGAAAAGTCATTCAGCAAGCTCTTGCCGGCGGAAATCAGAGAGTGGCAGATGAAATCATGGGGCTGACTGATCGATATATTCGAATGCTCGGATGTGAATCCTCTTTCAACGAAGAAAATTTACAAAAATTTCTGAGTACTTTTGAGTATCGTCATGAAAAAGACGCTGCCATGTCTGAAGTTTGGGGTCGTTTACTGGAGGAAATCCCGAGCCTGTCAAAGGGTAGACTGCATCTATTTGGTCAAGATGCCTTGGCCAGGGCATTTGCGGCGTACCATAAATCACGTTTTGAAGTTGATCCAATGACGAGATCCCAGATGATTCATTATGGAAATCTCTTGATTGCCATCCATGAGCAATTTGTGCTTCAAACCTATATTACTGGGGCTATTGGGATTCTCAATCCAGCAAGCTCTATTTATCGCAAAGCGGTCACAGTTTTTACCATGGACATCGGTATGCCAGACGATGGATTCACAGGTGTCTCACGGATAGGTCAGGGATTAAAGCGCTACCCGTTGAGAAATAATCTTCCCGAAAGCAATTTTGCTGCCGAGTTACAAAACTATAGTTGGCCACCGTTAGTCGATCTATCGAAAGTTACTGGGCTTGATAAGGCCTCAGGCCGTGGGGCGACTGACTGGCAAGACTACAAGTCTCGCGTCTATCTGATAGCGGGATTAATTCGAACAAAGCAGGCTGATCCGCTGATGGCTTCCTTTCCATTTGCGGGCCCTCATCAGACGGCTCATCTTTTTTGTCAGTAACGTGATGAGAAGATTTAGCACGTTATTAAATCTCAAAAGATCCACTAAACACAAAGCTAGCCGGGCCAGCCAGGGTCACGGCCTCGCCCTCGGTATCTTGCTTAACATAGAGCCGGCCTCCCGGCATCTCAACACCCACCCACATGGATCTCTCGGCAAGTCCCGTGGCTAGTGTGGCGACTCCCACAGCGCAAGCTCCTGTGCCGCAGGCCTGAGTTGGGCCTACGCCCCGCTCCCAGGGGTAAACTTTCCAGAGTTCCCCCAAGTCTTCCCCGATCTCTCGTCGGGCCCTCTGGTGGTCTTTCTCTGTAAGCTCGATCACTGAGGCGAGATGGACGTTGATCCCGTCTCCACCGCGCACAGTCTGAAGCGGCTTCCCTGCGACGACAGCCAAGTCAGCAGTCGCATCTTCAACGCTGATCACAACGTGGGGGTTCCCAATGCTAACGGTTTCTATGTCACCCTTAAGTTTTGGATGTGATCCTTGCAGTGATTTGATGGATGCAGCGACTTCAGAGGTCCAACCGTTGTCTATGCCAACGGTTGGTACTGGCATAGTCACTGCGACAAAGGGGTTGCCCTCACTTCCAAGAAATCGGCAATCGATGGTAGCCCCTTGAACCTTCATCGCAACGCCATCAAAATCAAGAATAGATTCCTTGTAAGCGCGTCTTCTTGCACTCATTGCTGCACAGCGCAGTCCATTCCCGCAGTTTTTTGCCAGGCTTCCGTCTGCATTAATGATCACCAATTCCTCGGGGTTTGCCTCTTTACGTGATTTTGCAACGAGGACTAAAATCCCGTCAGCGCCAACTCCAGAGCCGTCTCGAGCGCAGAGTTTCGTGGCCAGACGTTCGAGCGTTGGTACAATCATGTCGCGATCAGGCGTTAAGATCCAGGTGACAATGAAGTCGTTTTTCGCGCCGTGCCACTTTTCAAAATCGATGAACATAGACTCCACTTTCTCTGAAGATTCTAAGGTGAATCGAGCTTGTATCCGCGACCACGAACACTGATCAGGATTTTCGGGTCCTTTGGATCCTCTTCAATCATCTTACGAAGGCGAACTACAAAATTATCAATAGTTCTAGTTTCCGTGGTGGATCTAAGTCCCCAAACTTTCTCAAGAAGATATTCGCGGCTGACAACTTTTCCTGGGTTAATCATCAATTCTCTTAGGAAATCGGCCTCGAGCTGAGTGACCGGTTGCTGGCCGCCTTTGGTTTTTAGCGTGAGTTGTTCGCAGTCAAGCTCCAGTGAGCCCAGTGAAAACTTACTTGATTCTGATAGGTTTGCTTCCCCTCGGTACAGTGAAGCACGCTCAGTCATTCTTCTGACTCTGGCCAGTAGTTCTTTTAGGTGAAATGGTTTTGAAATGTAATCATCTACCCCGGCTTCAAAACCCTGAAGACGATCATCTTCACCAGTTCGAGCGGTCAGCATCAAAATGCCAATCCGCGGATCATGATGACGGATCGAACGAGCCACCTGAAATCCATCCATCTCGGGGAGCATAACGTCCAGTAAAACTGCCTGAAAAGGGCCTTTGGTCGAAAAATCCTGAACGGCCTGAGCTCCATCGGCGGCATGGACTACATCAAAACCTTCCGCTTCAAGATTAAGTTTAAGGGTAAAGGCGAGATGAGGTTCATCTTCTACAAGGAGTAATTTCTCTTTGATTGTTGCTTGATTCATGCAGGAATGCTCGCTACGAAAGTCGATCCTTCACCCCGGCCCGCACTTGTGACCGTGATCCGGCCTCCAACTTGTTCTAGGATTGTCTTTACAATAAATAATCCCAGACCTGTACCGGGAATTGCGCGGGATGTGGCGTCGTCGCTTCGATAAAACATTTTGAAAACTCTCTTTTTATCGCGCTTGGATAAGCCAATTCCAAAGTCCTTTACGGAAATTTCCAGCTGATCGGATTTTATTTGTACAAAAACCTCAATGGTAGATTTTAAATTAGAATATTTGATGGCATTTTCAACAAGGTTTCCCACCACCATGTTGAAAGCATTCGGGCTTCCCCTCCACGTAATGTCTCTAGGGCATTCAATTTTTACGCGCTCTTTGATATTTGGGTCCAGGTAGGTCAATGTCTCCATAATTGAATGAAGTGTATCGTCAATCAGGATAGTTTTGACATCATCATTGAACATCGAAAGTCCGCGGTCAAGTCGCGAGGAAATCAGAATCTGATTCACCAGCCGAATGAGGCGTTCAATATCAACAAGGCTCATAGAGAGAAGTTTTTTTTGAGTCTCTTCGGGCAATGCTCTTTTGGTGAGTGTTTCGTAGGCTAGATGAATACTCGCCAAAGGTGTTCTTAGCTCATGGGTTACACTTGAGACAAAGTGCCGCTGCTGTTGGATAAGAGAGGACTGACGCTGTCCCCAGGCAAACAGCAAAATAGTTCCCGCACCAATCATAGATAACAAAATTACGCCCACAACAATCAAGGCAACAACACTCGTATCGTCAGTGGGAAGAAGCGATGGACTTAGCTGAGAGGCAAGTTTTTCAATTTCCCGACGCCGACCCACAAACCAGATGATCCATAAGGTCAATACGGCAGTCCACAAAATCTGTACAAAAACGAACACGCTGATGGGATGAAACAGCCACCAGATTCGGTTCAACACCTGACGTTTAAGGCGGGCAGAAGACAGGGGCCTATCTGTTATTACTTTGGACAATGGTGTATTAATAAGTCTTGGTCTCAGTGAATGACATGGATCGATGTCGTCGGGGTCTTGAGCTCACTTTTCAGCTCTAAAGCCATGTTTAGCAACTTATTGTAATTATAGCGACCAACAATCAGAGCCACCTCATTTGCAGCATTCGCTTCGATCAGTGCTCTTACAAGTTGGCTGGTAAGCTCAAAAGAGTTCTCATCACTTAGGGCGCCAGGACATGGATATAGAGCCACCTTGCGAACCTTGAGGTTGGAGACGGTTTCGGTGACAAGTCCAACCCAAACAGCGTAATCTCGGAAATTGTCACCCGGACAAGGGGTGACAAATACGCGACGCGCTTCACCGTTCTCTCCGGCAATTCCCATAAGAGATGGTTCGTGAACACTTTGTCCTTTTAGCTCAAGATCATAGAGTAGCCGCGCCGTCGACGTTTCTTCGAGCATCTCTGGGCAGGCCACGGCGCCTTTTTTGGCAAACGTAATAACAAGGTGGTCTGCAATGTCACGATCGTTAACGGCGAGCGAGATGGTTATTCCGTTTTGTCCCACCGAGGCATTTGGTTCCGAGTGGGGTTGGTTTGGCTGAGGATTTTGAATTTGGGGGTCAAATTGTACTGTGGTCACGAAAGCCTCCCTGGGTTGATGAAGGCTATTGGTCTGAACTGGGTGTTTGCTTTAAGAATGACTTCTTAGTTGCGCAACCACAGCATCAAGCACTCCATTGACGAAAGCACTGGAGTGTTCTGTTCCATACCGCTTCGAAAGCTCGATAGCCTCGTTTAAGATTACCTTATCTGGGGCCATTTTCTCAAGGATTTCAAAGGTTGCCATGCGCAGTACGACCCGGTCGGTACTTGCCATCCTGGAAATCTTCCAATTCTTACTGTGGTTCGCGATGATTTCATCAAGTTTATTGATGTTGGAGAGTACCCCTGTGACTAAAGTCTTTAGATAGTCTTTAAAAGATAAATCAACCTTAAAATACTGCGAAAATGTCTCAAAATGTTCATCCGAAAAATAAAAAAGCTTATCGGCTTCACATTGATATAAAAACTGCACGGCAAAGTCACGGGCGGTGGTATTTGGATTCATTGTGGACACGGCTCAACACTCCTCAGTGGTTCTATGGGGCAGGCTTTTAAAATTTGGCCATGACATCGGTCATTTCGATTGCAGCCAGGGCGGCATCTCTTCCCTTGTTGCCATATTTAATTCCACTTCTGTTTAGTGCCTGCTCCACCGTATTAGTAGTTAAGACTCCAAAAATCACTGGGATCCCGGTTTCAAGGCCTACATTCATGACGCCACGGGCACATTCGCCTGCTACGAAATCAAAATGCGGTGTTTCTCCCTTAATGACTGCACCCAGGGTCACAATCGCGCAATAGCGACCAGAGCGAGCAGCTTTCGCTGCAAGGGCTGGAATTTCAAAACATCCTGGCACCCAGACCACGTCTAACTGTGAGGATAGACCAGCATCCTTAAATGTATCTTCAGCTCCAGAAAGTAAGCATCGCGTGATCATATCGTTAAATCTTGCAACGATGATCAGAAATTTTTTTGATCCTGAATGGTTGTTTCCTGTTTTGCTCATTTAGATTTTCTCCTGCCGCCAATTCTTATGAATTAGTTTGAATCAACACGTTATCAACAACCTCTAACCCAAATCCTGCCAGGCCTTTCAGAGTCCTTGTCTGAGTGACGTGAGTGCGCATGCGCTGAATACTTAGGGATCTGATGATTTGAGCGCCGATGCCAAGAAGCCTTGAGTCCATGCCGCTGGCTTTCTGATCCTCGGTCTGAGGGCTTAGTGAAATATCTTTGAAGTCAGGAAATGCTGCCTGAGTCGATGGATAGCTTAGATAAACAAGAGCTGCTGAGCGGGATTCCGTCAGCATATTAAATCCGTAGTCTACGAGATCAAGCTTGTGATCAAGCCCGCGTCCAAAGACATCGAGAAATGGTTTCTGACGGTGCACACGCACGTCAACAATGGAGTCTTCGAAAAATTCTTTGCCTTTGACAATGGCAATATGCTGGGAATGATCAAGAATGGACTCAAACAAAAAGGTTTCAAATTTCCCAGCCTTCGTTTCCAGGATTCCATGATCCACCACTCGCACAAGACTATCGCGCATGAGACGGTAAGCAATCAGATCATCAATGGTGACGATAGGAAGCTTGTGTTTTTCAGCAAAAGTTTCAAGATCTGGCATGCGAGCCATGGATCCATCATCATTCATAATTTCGCAAATAACGGCAGCAGCCTTACAGCCTGCAAGTTTTGCTAGATCAACAGAGCCTTCCGTATGACCTGAGCGCTCGAGTACCCCGCCTTTTTTGGCACGCAACGGGAATATGTGACCAGGTACCACGAGGTCATCGGGCTTAGCGCCCTCAGCAACTGCGACTCTGACAGTGTGGGAACGGTCTGCAGCAGATATGCCAGTAGTAACGCCGTAGCGGGCTTCAATGCTAACCGTAAACGCTGTCGTGTGATCGCCCGTACCTTTAGACGCATCATCCATAAGTGGTAATTTTAACTGGTCAACAAATTCTGGAGAGAGCGGTAAGCAGATCAGTCCGCGTGCCTCTTTAGCCATGAAATTGATTTTATCGGGAGTCGAATGTTCTGCTGCAAATACAATGTCGCCTTCGTTTTCGCGATCTTCGTCATCAACCATGATAACCATGCCACCTTTGCGAATGGCTTCGATCGCTTCGATGACGCGAGTGATACTTTTATCCATAGCTTACGCTCCGGTTTTCGTCAGGCGGCTACCAGCAGGCAGCTCAGCGGTATGTGCAGTCAGTTCAAAGAGCAAGGCGCCCCCCGGTAAAACGTCTTTTTATCGGCTGGCGGTGGCAGATATATGAATCGGGATAGAAAAAAAATCAATGATTTTAGTAAATTCTTTAGAGCGCACTTGTTGGGGCGCCACTAAACATCAATTAAGTCAGACGGTTAGAGCCAAGCTTTGTCGTTTCTAAAGGTCTGTAAATAGTAGGGAGCCCTGGTTCATCACTGCAAAAAACACGTATTAAAGCCAAATCGATTCGTAAAAATCGTAATTGCGCCTCACGTCCAAAAAAAGGTTGCCGGTAAATGTCGCACCATATTTTTTGATTCTTATGGGTGGGTCGGCTGGTCATCGGCTGTTATTTAGCTAAAACGTCGTTTGCCCAACTTCGAAGATCTTTTGCAAGCTTATTGGTCTCTTTTTTCAGGTGTTCACGTTGGATTGGATCAATAGTTTGGAAGATGGCTGTTAAGGTTTTTTGCCTCGATTGCTTCAGATCTATTTTGATGGTCCGGGCGGTTTCACTCAGGAGCGAATCGGGATCTGCGATATAATTACTGCATTTTTTTTCAAAAGCTTGAGCATCGCCCGCAGTGCTTTGCATCATAGTAATAAAGATGTCCTGACTCTCGCGCGAATAGGCGAGATAATTTCGCTCCCATCGCCCGTCAGGGTCTTTTTCTTTGTCGGTGTCAGAAATTAGTTTTTTTTGGGCCTCATTGGCCCCGCCTAGCCACTTGTCGATACTTTCAAGAAGCTCTTTTTGTTTTTGTTTTCGATGCTTCACAAGACCCCCGTTGTGATCGGGGTCAAACGTTTCGTTGCGGTCGTTGATTTTTTCTTGGAGGTTCTTTATTTGGGCTGGGCGTAGGCTAACTGCGATCGATGAAAAATCTGTGCAAGCTCCGGCTAGTATCTCACGTATATTTTTTTGAAGATACTCACTGATGAAAGACGGGTCAGATGAGTCACTAAGCGTCTCGATTGAGGTGGCCATAGGCTCTATTTTTGCTGTGGCAATGCGAGCTGAAAACACTTGCCATTGTTTTCTAAATTGATTCTTTTGTTCGTGATCGAGGTCAAGAAAGCTTATGGCAAGCCGTGTTGAAAAGAATTCATGATGCTCCAGGGCAAATTTTCGCATGGAACAACTTACAGACGTCATGACGCACAAGAGAAAAATAAGCGCGTGCGAGCGTATAGGTCGGTTAAAGATGGACAAAATTTTCATGGTGACAGGTCTCGTCTTGGATATATTAAACTGATGGTAGCCTGTTATCGCTAGCTTGGGCAATTAGTAGAGTTGATATTGACTTTAGACCCCCCTCAAATGATAATCGGATGGAGTTGGCGGAATTTACCCGTTAGAACTGTTTTGGATGCTTTTATGTATATTTTGATCTCTCCACCCTAAATATTTTCCACTGAATGAATTGATAATTCGGATTCAGCCACGGCACCATATTGCCGCTGCGCTGAGTGGACATTCATTGCGAAATTATTGGAGAAATTTTTATGGAAACGTCTTTGCAGCAGCAAAATTTGCATTCTCAAGATTATATGAACGAACAGCGTAATTTTTGGTGGAACGTCGACTTTCTGGAACTTATGGCTAAACGCTGGCAGTTTAGCAAAGTTAGGTCTGTTTTAGATGTGGGTTGCGGCCTAGGGCACTGGGGGCAACTATTAGCTAACGTGCTTCCAAGTGACTGTCAGTTTACTGGCGTCGACCGCGATGTGGAATGGACAGTGCGTGCGAAAGAGCGAGTCAGACAAAAAGGTCTTGGTGATCGTTTTAGCTATCATCCAGGCCATGCCGAGGCTCTGCCCTTCCCCGATGAAACGTTTGATCTGGTCACGTGTCAAACCGTGCTCATGCACCTTAAGGATCCGCGGCGCGCGATTAGTGAATTTAAACGAGTTCTAAAGCCAGGGGGGCTGATTGTTGTGGCCGAACCCAATAATAGGACCAGTCAGTTAATTCTCGACATTATTTCGGTGGAGTATTCTATTGAAAACGTGCTTCAGGCTCTCAGATTTTATCTGACCTGTGAGCTAGGAAAAAACGCTCTTGGCGAAGGTCTCAATTCAATTGGTTGTCTGGTGCCAGGAATGTTTGCTGAATCTGGACTTAGCGGTATCGAAGTCTACCAGTCGGATAAGGCTTCAGCACTTATTCCGCCCTATGAGACCACAGAGCAAAAAGTAAACGCAGCGCAGATGATGGACTACCTAGACAAAGGGATTTTGACTTG
The DNA here is from genome assembly GCA_945897695.1 of Pseudobacteriovorax antillogorgiicola. Classification (GTDB taxonomy): domain Bacteria; phylum Bdellovibrionota_B; class Oligoflexia; order Oligoflexales; family RGVZ01; genus CAMDKS01. The sequence goes on from CAMDGW010000007.1 coordinate 18,060, forward strand.
GGATGCTGAGGAGACCCGTCGTTACTTTTTGGCTGGAGGGGGAGAAGCTGAAACCTTTGAACGAATATGGGAGCAGCAGTTATCCGCAGGTGCCGAAGTTTTAGAAAGCATCAGACAGCGGAGATATCATACAGCGGGAGGCCGAGTCTTCTACCTCGTGTGTGGCCGTAAGGTTTGCTAATTGGTCCTATGATTTTGCGAGTCATTAAATAAGCCAGGCCCCCTGATTTTGAATCAAATCAGGGGGCTCATATTCGTGATTTCAGAATTAGGTATGTTTAGAAAGTAGGTAGCCTAGGATATTAGCCCCATTTTTATCCGCGGCTGTGATCAAGCGGCTTGTGGTCGTGACTCCGGTGAGCATCTTAAAGTTTTTGAATGGCGACATTTCAAACGCCTTCAGCATAAACGGAAGAAATAGACCTTTACCTTGAAACGTCAGGGCTAGTCCGATTGAGCTGACTTCTACAGCCAAGTTTGATCGGGAATTCTTCATGAAACCTACCACTCCGACTAAGCGCTCTCGATGTATAAGTACGAAAACACCGTTATCGTCTGCGACGCGTCGGTAGTATGTCTTCATGCTTTGAATTGAAGATTCAGTGTCGAAATTAACGCGAGACGACTGGTCGGCTTGGTGGATGACCTTTTCAAGGCCCACAAGTTCTTCGATGTCTTGATCATAATTCAAAGGACGAACCTGAAAGTCAGAGGGCAGTACCAATTTTTTTTCAGCTATTAATGCGCTTAATCGTTCAATTTTAAGACCGTATTTAATGCCGTCTAATAAAAATCCCATCCCCTCTAAAATCTGACGTTCTGATCTCTGGTCAGCCTTGAGAAAAACCTCGGTAATTGGCGTTTCTCCAAGTTCTTCCGTTGCCGATTTAAAAATCGACGTGAACTTATCTTTGGTAGCGGGTGTACAATCGAAAGAAAAAAAATATGTTTTTTGACGCCCCGATTCGTGTTCTGAAATTTTTACCTTGATGCCTGGTTCAATCATAGTCTGCTTGCCCATGTCTTAGACTCTCTATGTCGAGGGTTCTTATTCGTGCTTAAGCGCCTGGATTGGTTGTAAGGCGGCAGCCTTCTTAGCAGGCCAAAATCCGAAGACGATACCAACAAAGGCCGTAATTCCAGCGACGAATGCTACCACCGTCGGAGACACGTCAAAAGGCCAATTGGTAAAGACAGCAGCAATTTTAGCTGTGCCCCATCCTAATGTGACGCCAAGACCTCCGCCGATAATACCAAGGAGTGCGGCCTCAAATAAAAACTGACTTAGGATATCTAACTTTGTGGCGCCAAGTGCCTTGCGCAGGCCGATTTCTCTGGTTCGTTCGGTAACAGAGACCAGCATAATGTTCATCACGCCGATACCGCCTACCAGTAGGGAAATGCTTGCGATGATGCTAAGGAGTAGTGACATGATTTTATTGGTTGAAGAAATCGCGGCTTGAATATCAGCCATATTCCGAACGGTGACGGCGTCATCTAATTTTTCGTCAGATAGGCGCTTTCGTTGCTGGATCATTGACTTGATCTGTGACTCCACATTCGGCATGTTTTCTGGCTTGTCTACTTGGATATCGATCGACTGAATTGTTTCGTAACCGAAAACACGGCGCATGGCTGTTTCAAGCGGGACAATCACTGTGTCGTCTCGATCTTGCCAACCATTAGATCCCTTTGCGGGTAGAATACCAATCACCTGAAAATAGATGCGATTAATTCTGATTTCGGCCCCAATGGGGTCTTTATCCCCAAAAAGGTTTTTAACAATGGTGCGGCCAATAATTGCAACTCTAGCCCTTGAGTTTTCTTCTTCGGAAGTAAAATTGCGCCCGATATCAGGAACAAAGGATCTCAATGTGACATATTCAGTCGTAGTCCCAGTTATACTAGTGTTCCATGTTTTTTCTTCAAACTGGACCATCGCCTTGCCGTTAACGTTCGGCGCAAGTGCTGTCACGTTATTTAGCTCAGACTTCAAGGCGGTTACGTCGTCTGGATAGAGGCGTACAGGATTTCCTCCCCCGGGAAGGCCGGTTCTGCTTGATCCGGCCCATACGACGAGAAGATTTGATCCAAGGCCAGAAAGCTCATTTTCCATCGACTTCTTGGCCCCCTCGCCTAAGCCAAGCATGGCAATGACTGCAGCCACACCAATCATGATGCCGAGGATTGAAAGAAAAGATCTGATTTTGTTCGATGTTACGGATCTCAGAGCTTCTGAAGAATAACTTCGAGCCTTACGAAGTTGAGCTTGCAGTCCAGGTGTCAACTCTGGCATGGGCGCATCATAGAGCTGAAAACTCTGAGTTAAATCCTGGTCCTGCACCTTCATTCCATCGATATACTTTGGTTCTTGGCGCTCATCGGAGACAATGCGGCCATCTCGCATGCGAATCACTCGTCGAGCAACCTGCGTAACCTCAGCCTCGTGAGTGACGATAACAACGGTGATGCCTGCCCGATTGAGTTGAACCAGAATGTCCAAAATATCTCGCTCACTTTGGCTATCGAGATTTCCTGTTGGCTCATCTGCAAGGACGATGGCGGGTTTATTTACAAGAGCTCTGGCGATGGCTACCCGCTGTTGTTGGCCACCTGAAAGCTGGGACGGTGTATGGTCCGTTCGGTCGCCTAGGCCAACGGCGCCTAGTACCTTTTTAGCCCAAGTTTTATCGTAGGGGGCGCCACTGTAAAGCATGGGTAGGCCAACGTTTTCTGAAGCCGAGGTCCGTGCAAGCAAATTAAACTGCTGGAAGACAAATCCGATGGTCCTTGCGCGCAGTTTACTTAAGGCGTCATCATCAAGGCCGCTGATTGAATGACCGTCAATGGCGACAATACCTGCGTCGGGCGTATCAAGAATTCCAATCATATGCATGAGTGTTGACTTGCCAGATCCCGATGGTCCAACGATTGCGACAAAATCACCGGCTTCGATGTCAAGGCTTACATCGTCTAAAGCCTTAAGCTCGTTGTCTCCCATACGAAAGACTTTTGAGATGTTTGTAATTTTGACGACAGGAAGGCCTGACATACTCATGAAGCCCTTTATTTATTTTCTCTTCCCTTTGGGTGGACCCATAGGGCTAAAGGGGTTGGAGGCTTTTTCGGGGGTATTATTAGTCGTCTCTGGCTGAAGAATGACGTTTCCCTCATCTAGTCCCGACACCACTTCGGCAAATTTTCCATTGGTGACGCCGATGGAGATAGTTCGTTCTTCTGGTTTGGAGGATGAATCAGAAACTTTCACTAATGCGGTCACTTGATCGCCAGACTTTATGAGTCCATTGCCGCGGTTCGAAGGCGCATGATCATCGATACGCGGTTTGAGGAAAGATACGGGCGCGATCAAGATAGACTTCTTCAGGTCTTGAATGAATTTCACACTGGTCGTCATCCCAGATCGCATAAACGATGGCACTTCTTCCGGAAGAATACGAATTTCATAAATGGTCACATTATTGACCTGCTTTGATTCGTAGGCGATCCGGATGACTTTGCCGGTCACAACCTGGTCACTATAAGCGTCGACTCGGATTTCAACTTTTTGTCCCAAGGAAATTTTGCCAAGATCGGTTTCGTCAACTTGCGCCAGCACTATCAGGCGGTCTGAGATGACAAAAACGGTATCTCCAGTGCCTACTGTTTGACCTCGTTCAACTTGTTTTGAGATCACGATACCACCCAGTGGCGCAATGACTGGACTAGGTTTATAAATGTCTTCCCAACGCTTTTGCTCTGTGGCACCGGCAGATCTTGCCATATCAATTAAAGCCGCCCGATCGTTGGAACTCATCCAGGCTAATACTTGCCCAGCCCGTACTTTTTGTCCTTCTTGGATCAGGATCTCGTCTATACGTCCTGCAATTTGGGGTTTAACAACCAGCCGGTTCTCTGGCTGGATTGTGCCAGTTGCTTGAACGGAAATTTCAAGATCATCACGACGAACCACATGCTCTTTGTAGGTGACAGGTGGAGCCTTTGTTTTTTCTTTGTAGGCGTAAAATCCCCCTGCTATTGCAGTCAAGGCGACAAGTGCAACCCAAATCTTTTTTTTCCAAGCTTTCAAGGCCCCTCCTCAAGATTAATACCCAGGGCTTCAATATAGTCTGCATGTGCATTGGCCACCTCAAGCTTGCAGCGCAATACATCTGCTTCAGACTTCATGAGGTCAGATTCGTAGCTATCCCAGTCTTGAAATGAGACAAGTCCAAGTGTGTAACGCTGGCGAGAAACTTCAGCCTGTAACTTACTTGCATCAAAGCTTTTATTGGCTATTTCAAGACGTTGTTGTGCAAACTTAAGGGATGATTCAGCAGACTTCATTTTCTGAGAGTGTGAGGACTGAGCCTCTTTTAGTGCAACTGAAGCAGATTTTCTTTTGGCAGCTGCTGAAGCAATATCGGCTGAAGTAGAGGGAGTAAACATTGGAATTCTGAGTGTAAGCCCTGCCGTGTACTCAGGATCGTTAAGAGGCAGATTAGGTGTAGCTGATCTCCTTGCGGAAGCAGAGAGGGCAAGATCTGGTAGATACTTACGACGAGACTCTTTTAGAGCTGCTTCAGCTTGTTTTTCTTTAGCGTGGAGTGCTGTCACTTCGGGGTGCTCGCGACTTGGTTTTGCAACAGTAATTTGCAAATCTGGCACGATCTCTCCCGCCAGGGTTTCGGAGGGATCAATATCTTTGCCAATTAAGACGGATAAATCACCTTTTGACAGTTCAAAATTATCTTTGGCCTCAAAAGTATCAGTTTTAGTCTCTAACGTTGCGGTTTCAGTTTTTAAGACAGAGCCTTTGTTTTCTCGTCCCCCCTGGTAGCGAAGCTTGACAATTTGAGCATTGGCTTCTCGCCGTGCGATGTTTTTTTCGCTTATACGGCCAAGTTCCTGCAGATAAAGAGCTTTAGCCCAGGCCCTGGCAAGCTTTGTTCGCAGAGTGACAGAGCTTAACTTTAAATTGGCTAGAGATGCTGATTTTCCTGATTTTGCAGCGTCAAGCTGGGCGGCGCTTCGGCCAAAGGAAAACAATGATTGCTCCACTAGGATGCTAGCATCGTAGTTGTTAGCTGATTTGTGGGTCGACGTATCAATATTTTGGGATGCTGAGAGACTAGAGGAAATATTTGGAAGAAATTGGGCATTGGCGGACTTAATCGTCGCATCTGCCGCGCTCAACTCTGATTTTGCGATCTCAAGAGCTGGTGCATGGTCAAGGGCTGTTGATTTTAGCTCAGCCCAGGTTAATGCCATAGCAGGCGAAGATGCCACCGCAGCTAGTAATATAGTGCTTATGAAATTTTTGGTGATGATTGTTTCCAAGGCAGGGACAAGCGCTCCAGATGTTTGGCAATCATGTCGACTTCGAGGTTTACCTTATCATTTATTTTTACATCAGCAAAACGAGTCGTCTCCCAGGTTACCGGGATTAACATGAAAGATAAATGTGATCCCTGGTCTGTGTCACGGAGTGCGTTGATGGTGAGGCTTGTCCCATCAATGGCAATAGAGCCTTTTGAAACAACGTATGGGGAAAGGGACTTTGGTATCAGAATTTCGACGTAATAAAAATTTTCTTCCTGACGAATGATTTTTACGTCGCCAGTGCCATCCACATGTCCAAGTACGATATGCCCACCCAGACGGTCTGTGGGGCGCATGGCGCGCTCGAGGTTCACTCGTGATCCTGGTTTTAGCGAGTGAAGACTTGTTTTCGAGAGTGTTTCTTGACTGACATGGAATGTCAGTGGGCCCTGATGGCTTGTGCCGACCTCTGTCAAGCAGACGCCATTAACAGCAACGCTTGCCCCGTGTTCGCGGTCATAATCTGGGCCTGGATCAATCACTAAAGTCCAAATGGCATCACGGCCGCTAGTCACTTGCGCGACGACTCCGGTTTTTTCAACTAGGCCAGTAAACATAATGATTGTGACTTATTTTGCAGGTGTCTGGATGGCGTTGAGCTCACGCATAAACTGCTCAGTATCACGGAAGTCTTTATAGACGGATGCAAAGCGTACGTAGGCTACTTTATCCATTTCACTTAGAGCTTCAAGGATCATCCCGCCTAGTTTTTCACTGGGTACAACCCGCTCGCCAGCATCCTGAATACCACGCTCGAGCTTGGCGAGAAGTCCTTCAATCTGGTCAATGGTCACCGGCCTCTTCTGGCAGGCGACTTGAATCGAGCGCAGAGCCTTATCACGGTGATAGGGTTCCACGCGCCCATCGCGCTTTTTTATTTGGAAGACAAATGCTTCTTCCTGCTCGTAAGTGGTGAACCGATAGTTGCAGTCAGGACAAGACCTCCGACGACGAACGGCACGACCCTCGTGAGAAAGCCGGCTTTCTAGTACTCGCGTATCTTCATGTCCACAACCAGGGCAACGCAAAATAAACTCCCGTTCAATCAAGCCCACTCTGGATAGAGTGGAAACTTATCAGCCAATGCTAAAACATCACGGTGGATTTTATCTAGTTCAGCTGGATTGTCTATATTTTTAACAACACGTGAAATCAAATCGGCGATGGTACCCATCTCGGTCGCACCTAGACCGCGACTCGTGACGGCAGGGGTCCCAATTCTAACGCCACTAGTCACGAAG
>CAMDGW010000008.1 GCA_945897695.1 Pseudobacteriovorax antillogorgiicola
TGATGAAAATTAGTCATGATGGCGTCTGTGCACCATGGCGTGTGGCGATCTGTGGCGTTTTGTGGTCGGATAAAGATGTTTGTCCTAAGCCACTTGCCGGCAAGAGCGTCCACCGAAAGATCTTCCTTGGACGCTAGGTCCATGAGCCCTTCCAGGCTTCTAAGGGCAGTTGTACCAACGACAATAATCTTTTTTTGGTTGGCGCGAGCGACTTCAATTTCTTTGAGGGTTTCGGCAGGTACTAAAAATCTTTCCGAATGCATCGTGTGAAGGGCAGGGTCATCTGTTTTAACAGGAAGAAAGGTTCCCGCACCAACATGCAATGTGACGTGAGCAAACCTACAGTTTTTAATCTTAAGACTGTCGATTACCTGTTTTGTAAAATGCAGCCCAGCCGTCGGTGCTGCAACAGACCCAGGTCCCTCCGCATAAACCGTCTGGTAGCGCTCGCGATCATGAGCTTGAGTCTGAGCAGAGGCATTCTTGCGTGAGATATAAGGCGGTAGTGGCATTTCCCCATGTCGTTCAAGCCAGGTAAGTAAGTTTTCGCCCTTAAGGCTTAGTTCTACTGTAAATGGCTGGGGTCCAGAGGTTGAGGCGGGAGCTTCTCTGATGATGGTGCCAGTAAGGCCCTCAGAGAAATAAATCTTTGTGCCTTTAGACAGTTTGCGCATGGGCTTACCAAGACTTTGCCAGGTTTCAGTTGTGAAGCCTCCAGCTGTATTTGGCTCAAGCAATAATAGCTCAATAGCTCCGCCGGTGGACAACTTTCCATGAAGACGGCTAGCAATCACCCGCGAGTTGTTTACAATAAAGAGCGAGCCATCTGGCACAACGTCAGCGAGGTGTTTTGTTTGGGTATGCGAAATAGATGTTTTATCAAATACAAGAAGCTTCGAGCTGTCGCGCTCATCGAGGGGGCGCTGAGCTACTTGTGCTTCAGGGACTTCAAAGTTAAAGTCACTAAGCATAAGGGGGTAAAGCTTTGGAGTCGTTTCTTGATTCAAAGAAGACCTCTGTGGTGGACGCCGCTTTTTATCCAAATTTTAACAGGCAGTCTATTTTATTCTCAGGCTCTAAGGGGCAATCCAGAGTTTATTTTAGCCAAGGATGTTCCAGGTTTAGTAGGTAAATCGCGCAAGTCAGCGGTGGTGATTTTTAATGTTGGCACCCCAGAAAAGCCCGACTTTCGGATGCAGAGCCCGAGTATTGTGCCAGTCAGCAGTGATGGCAAGATATCGTGGTTTAAGGACCTTGCCTGGAAGTTGGAGTCGGTAAATATTCGCGACCGGTTCGTCATTGAAGAAGACATGCTTGGCCGGGCCGTACAAGGGCGGTTTGCGTTTGAAGGTTGTACACCACGGAACGGCGAGATCGTTAAGTTTAGACGAGGCACGGCCTGGCTAGCCTCATGTGAGAATTCAGTTGTCGGAAAAATAAACGATAAGACGATGCGCGTTGTTTATGATGAAAATGCTGGCTCTATTGCTTCGCGCTTTTATAAATATAAATTCAAGCCAGAAAATCAGATGCTGTTTGACGAGGTTACACTGAAGGGGACGTCTAACGTTGTTCTTGCCAAAGATAGTGATCTTTATATCCGCTCAGACGTGAAAAATTTCTTTACCCTGAATTTTTCTTCGTCAGATATTGAGAGCAAGATGATGGATCGGCGAATTGAGCCGCTTACAGCGCTGGCGTCCATCGGATTTTACCTTAAAGTTTTGTTTTTTAAACTGACGCTGGATTTGCGTACCGATGTGGCTTTCTTTGAAAGCTCGGCAAATATCCCGATGGTTATGACTTTGCCAGTTAATGCATCAAAGCGGCTGAATTCAAAAAGCGGTGTGCTCTATAGTTTTCAACTTGGTGACGCGATTACCAAGGATTCACTGTCGGTAAATATGCCACTTCTAAAATCAAATTCGATTTTTGGTGATTTTTCTGCAGACGGATTGGCATACTGCGGAGAGTTTTGCCGCTTTGATTTAGTCGTGCCATCAGGAGGGAAGAGGCTCAAGCTTCAAATTACTATGGCCCGCCATCTTGTGGAGAAAGGTTTTTTTCCATGGTTTGTGGGAGATGTGGGAGCTCTGCAAAAAGATATGAGCTGGTCACTGAGAAGCGATATGGCTCTTAACCAAAGAGTGGGAATTTATTTTGAAGTATCAAAGCTACCCAAGGGCAGTCACCCGTGGGATTTCTGGATCTCATTTTAAACTTTTGGGAGATTCTTCGCCGCTCGTGGTGTCATTGAATTGGGCAGTTTTGCGGCCGTAGGACTCCAGGAACAGGCTTGCGCCCTTCGTTCGTGGTGCGGATGGGTTAACAAACGGATACTTGACCGCTTGCTCGAGGCCAGGGGAGAATTGCGTCCAGTATTCGGCTAACTTTTCCGGATTTGTCGTCTCGAGCTCCAGAGTTACAGTAGGGATGCCTCGTTCGTTTCCGGCATAGTTGCCAAGGCTTCCAGGATAGAACGTAAAATCTACGATTTTGTAGTTACGGCTATTGGCACTCATGTTCCTTACGAGCGTGCGGGCTTTTTCTTCAGATTCAGTTAACGCACGGGGTTTTTGATCGCCCGGTCCGTCATAATCATAAAAGCCAAGTGGTGCGTGAACTGAAATGATTTTATCTGGCTTATACGTATCGATCAGCCAAATCTGAAATAAGGTTTCGATTTCACTATTAGGAATATGTCCTGGGAAGTGACTTACGTTTTTATTTCGTTTCTCCGCCCACCAGTTTTTAGCGGTGGCATACCAGTCTTGTGTAAAAAAGTTTCTGTTTACATCCACCCCGCGACCATTGGTGCGGCTTGCCCCACGGCGAAAAAATCCATCTGGATTTACCAGTGGGGCGATAATGACACGACTTCCCTCGGGGATTAGGTTTGGGTTTGCCTGAAGGTGATTGGCAAACTTAAACGTAATTGGAATCGGAGTGAGTTCATCAGGGTGTACCCCACCAAGAACCAATGTGGTACTGGCGCCATGGCCAAATTCAGCATAAATCAGCGGGCTGCCACCGTGGCTTTTCAACTGCGATCGCCAGTTGATACCGCGATCGCCGCACCCTTCCACGGAAGGCTTCCATTTAAACATGACATAGGCTTGCGAGATTCGGTCACAAAAGGTTTTGACATTTGCAGTCTCAGATCCGTAAGGCAACACAAATTGCTGAAAATTATCTCGAAGCACAACCGGCAAGCTAATGAATGCATCTTTCATGGCTTGATCTGAAAAGCTCATGTCGAGAGCTAGCGCCGGGTTTGTCCATGCGCAAAAAGTCAAACCCAATAAAGAGCTTAGTGATTTTGTGCTGAGCATTTTTAGGCGCATTTTTCGCTCGTCCCGTGAGGAAGGTTAAAAAAATTGTCTTGCAATGTGGCATAGTGCTCTACGCCCTCATTTTTGTAGCAGAGGGCACAATATATGCTGTGGTCCAGCGCCTCTCTCAGATGCCAACGATTTTCACAGTTATCGCAAATATATATGTAACTTCCTTCGGCCGCTAGTCTCGAATGTACATGGACTTCGGGGTCAATCTGGTATCCGGTTTGCTCGAACTCCGCCATTTTCTTGTAAAAACGGCGTGTGTGACCCGGGTCAAAACCCGCGTGATAAAGCCAAAGGTGGGTCATTTCATGGAACATGGTATAGGGCAAAAACTGCGGATTATCCGCGAAATAATTCACAGAAAGGCGGATTTTGTTTTCAAACATCATGGCAAGGCCGACCTTGTGCCTCATGCGTTTGGAGAGTTCGATCGTTGTGCCAGGGCGAATGCTGCCCTCGGGCTGCCCCACGAATCGTGGTAAAAACAGCTCGTAAAAGTAGTCAGAAAGAAGTTCGAGATCTTCTTTTTCAAATTTTAAAGAGTTCGGTGTCATACGTATAGTTTAACGTTAAAGACCCTTAACTCGCAAAGAATCGTCGCCCTAAATGAAGGCCATCAAGGTGGGGTGCCCCAAGGGTTCCAAGCCTAACTAGGCGAACATCTTTGACTAAATTCGGGTAACTTTCCGTCTTTGATAATGATTGATTTAGCGTCTCACCAAGGGCAATAGACCTTAGGGAGCAAATTTTTAGAAGACTCTCAATGAGAGTGTTTTCATCTGTGATTTCGGGAACTAGCAAGATTGGAACGACAAAATCAAGTCGGCTGATAGCGGCCTGCGCTTCATCGGTAAGAAGCTTCGGCGAAATTTCTTTAATACCGATTGTTATGCCGTTTAGGCGATCATAGATTTTGAACCCGAGCTGAGATAGGCGAACGATTTCCATGGCGCGTGCTGTTTTTGTGTCAATTGATTCTGATCTGTCCTCAATGATCCCTTTGGAGGTGAGTTGTTCAAAAATCTGGTCAGGATTTCCACCTAGGCAGATAATAGCTCGCGAAGAAAGACAGCCGCGCTGACCAAGAGAGAACTGATCTTCCATCATCAGCTGAAGGGTCGAAAAATCTGCAAAGTCGTCTTTAGTGACAAGACAGATGCTGATGGCATTGCCGAACGCAGAAACTCGTTTTGGGCAATAATCATTCATTATTTTGCACGTATCATCATCACCAAACACAAGAACTGACTCACCGTCTAACAGGTCTTGATCTCCAAGGCGCCAGGATTCGGGAAGAGTTTTTATGTCAAATCCAAGCACCACAGCCTGAGCCACTGCTTTTGCGAGGAACGTCTCGTGCGATGAGAGGTCTTGAATCTTGGGAAGCCGCACTCGAAGAGATAATCCAAGGGTCAGGGCGCAGGCGAGCGGATAAATAAACGCAATGGAATGACTTGCCGGCGGAATTAGTAGCCAGCGTTTAGGCACATGGTCACTCGGGATCGAGTTTTTTGCGGCCTGAATAAAACCAATGGTGTCCACCGGCAGTCCAGCGGTCAGATCAGTCAGGGCTTTCTTGGCAATTTTAGAATCTTGAAATTCAGCGATAAGGCTTTCATAGGCCTCTTGGTCTGAAAGAAGTTCAAGGAGCCATCGCCTGACTTCTGGGGCTCTGGTGGCGACAGCCTCGTGATTAAAAACATAGTAGTCCGTGCAAGCAGCAGAGCTCGTCTGAAGGGATGACTTTGCTGTGAGTAAATTTTCTGCGTTTAATGAGCAGCCTTTTAGTGGAGCTCTTGGAACTCGTCCAAGTAAAGCGAAAGAAGAGTCTTCAAAAACATGGGCCAAGTCTTCCGTCTGAATAGCAACACCAGGAAGATCAACTCTCAAGGGGTCAAACACCGTTAGCGCACCGATTCCTTTTTTGTCGGCAGCCGCTGGCTTTGACATGGCGGCAACTTGCACCCACCACGGGAAACGAAACGTTCGTTCAGTTAATCTTGCCGACGCACCCGGTTCGACGACGTCCCAGGCCTGACTGGCAAGTTCACACATGCCGTACTCGCTCATAATGTCGGCCTGATCAATACCAAAACCTTCAGCTATAAGTTGATAGAGCTCATCTCGTGTGACGGATCGGCTTTTGCCTTTAGTGCCGCCGGTTTCAACAACGATGCTCCCTTTTGGAAGGGTCGTTTTAAAGCTCCCGCCGTCCAGGAGATTGACGTAGTGGAAGGCCGTGCCCCAGATGATGACGGGGCGGCCAGCCGCGGTGACTTGCTGAAACTTTTGTTTTAGGTCGACTAAAGATTCAGGGTCCATATAAGTCGTTTGCCAAAACTCAGAAAACCACCCGACCATCTGGGCTAAACTGGAATCTGGCCAATGGCTCGGAGGCGGAATGAGACTGAGCGAAACCATGCCTAAATAATCGCCACAAAACGGCGGGGCGCGCCTTTCAAGAGCACTCAAAAAAGCCCAAATACTGCCTGCCTTATAAAAGAGGAGTCCATCAGGGCTATAGGCTGACCGTGAACGACCCTCTGGGCCTGATGTTGTTCCGCTGGATAAGAATATCCTCAGCTTTTCCACAGGCCCCCAAAGCCTTGATGCAGCTACTCTAAAGGCGCGGATGGGTAGAAATTCTTGTGCATGTAAAGCCCCTTCAAGTAACGGCCAAGACTGGAGTTGATGGTTTTTAATAGGCTTGGGTATCTGCTTGAAGAATTCTTCAAAGTCTTGGCTGGAAGGCTTTTCAAAGGCGTCTAGTGCAACTTGTCCACAGGCCGTGTCCAAGGAGGAATCCCATTTTCGGAACATCAAAAATGACAAATAGTTAGCGATGGCTGGGTCTTTTTGACCGATGGCCGCCGCGGCTGCCGAGGCGGCAGAAACTTTTGTCTTCGCATGTTGCATGGCTCAAGCCTTTGAGGGGGTGTTTTGGATGGACACCCAAGATTTAGCGGGTTATAACTAAAAATTAGAACGAAAGTCCAAATAAATTAGGCATTACGCCGGCCGTCGGCTCAAAGCTTATGGCCAAGGAACAGGGAAGGTCATTGGGACTCCATGTCTTCTGAATATTTCGTCAAACTTGATCGATTTGAAGGCCCACTGGATCTTCTCCTGCACCTTATTCGGGTTCACGAGATTGATATCTTTGCCATCGATATATTTAGGCTGACGACGGAATATCTGAGTTACCTTCGCCTGGTCAAATTTGATGACATATCGGAGGCCGGTGAATTTGTGGCCATGGGCGCAACGCTTATCGAGATCAAAAGCCGCAGCCTGCTCCCCACCGAAGAGCGCAAGAAGACTAATGAAGATGGTGAGGAAGAAGATCCTCTAAAAACCTTACAAGATCGTCTCCTGCAGTATGAGATGATTCGACGTGCTGCTGAATGGTTTTCTCAATGTCCTCAGATGGGAGTTGAGATCCAAACTGGTCACGAACATGAACGCCTAGCCGAGGTCTTTAAGGACGTAGAGACTCCGCTCGAGGGGGATCCTGCGCGTTTGATTATTCTCTTTGATCAGATCATGCGCGATCTTGCTGATCGAAAAGCTAATAAGATTGAAGCCAAAACTCATGGCATTACCCTTGAGCAAACGATTGAGCGCTTTGGTGAATATATTGAAACAGTTCGCTTTGGCATGTTCCAGGGGCTTTACAACAAATTTCGAAGCCGTTACGACATGGTCGTACACCTGATGGCAGTCCTTGAACTCGCAAAACAACAGAAACTCAAAGTTTACCAGCAGGATATGATGGGGCCACTTTGGTTCTACCGTTCCGACTTGGATGAAACTATTCTTCCGGTGGATGGCCCTACGGTCATGCATGATTCAAAAACGGATGCTGTTATTATCGAGGCGGCTGTTGAAAGCGCCAACGAAGACATGGCAACTAAAGTTGTCATTGCAGATGTTCCCCAGGGTGCATTGATTCCTTCAGCGGACTCGGCACCAGTTTCCTTGGAGATGTTGCCTGAAGAGGGCCAAGCCAATTCCGATACTGCGGAGGTAGATTAATGACCACCCACGGCCATGAAGATGAAACAATCGTTGATATGACTGTTACTGAAACAGAAACAGAAACAGCGAATCAACCACAGGGCGATGACTCGCCTGAAATTGGTACGATTGAATTTACAGTTGAGACCTCCGACACCATCGGTGCCCCGGTGTTTCCTGAAGTCGAAAGTGAATTGGCAGAGCAAAGTCTGGAATCCTTGGACGCTGAGGAAGAAGAGCTCGTCGCATCAGCTAGCGAAAACGCGGCGCTTGAACAAGTCGCTGCCGAATCTGAAGACGAAGACGAAGACGAAGACGAAGACGAAGACGAAGACGAAGACGAAGACGAAGACGAAGACGAGTGGGAAGCCTCTAGCGAGGAATCTAACGTCGATGACGGAGACGATTCAAGTGAAGGCCAACAAAATTCGTCCGAAGATATTTCAGAGGAAGGCGAAACCTACCAGCTGAAAGAAGAGCTGACCTTAGCCGGTAAAATCGAGTCGATTATTTTTGCTTCGCCAAAACCAATGCGTTCAGTGGAAATTCACGAACTTCTTCTTGAGCAGGGCTATACCCTAAAAGAAGTTCAAGACACGTGTGATGAGCTGCTTGAGTTTTACCGTGACCGTGCTGGTGGATTTCATCTGAAATACATTAAGCGTATGGGCTATCAATTCCAGACGACGCCAGCGGCAAAACCATTGATGGAAAAACAGTTTTCAAGTCGCCCAAGGCCCCTATCAAGGGCAGCCCTTGAGACCTTGGCTGTGATTGCTTACCGTCAAAAAGGTTCCAAAGGTGTAACCCGGGCAGAGGTTGAATTTATTCGTGGAGTTGACGCAGGCTCAATCTTTAAAACCCTCGTAGAGCGCAATCTATTGACCTGCACGGGCCGTAAGGAAATTCCTGGGCGTCCCATGATGTTTGGTGTCACTGACGAATTTTTAAAGGTATTTCAGCTGGGATCAATTAATGACCTGCCGCCCCTTGAAAGCTTTCAAACGCCGCAAGATGTTTTACAGGCGGCTAACGACAAGATCTCAGCCTTTGAGGCTGAACAAGAAGGTGTGGATCCTGAAGCTTTTATTGGTGACGAGGAGTATACAGCCGAAGTCACAAGCACCGAGGAATTTAACCCACTTGCAGCGAATGCTCAAACCTATGCTCCGACCCTTGAGCGACTTGAAGAGGTGCGCGACGGCGTCGCGGCGTCGGCAGGCGACACGGCCGTCGAGGGGGCTTTGGCAGAAGAAGAAGTGGAAGCCGCAGAATCTCAGGCAGATTTAATCGATGTTCTTAACGAAGGACAGGTTGCCTGGGCAGCTCCAGAGGTGCATACTGATGAGCGAACCATTCAAGGCGCAACTGTAGGCGAGGTGATCCAGTCCCTCGATGCGATTAACGAAGAAGAATGGGACAACAATGTTCAAGTCGAGATGACTGCAACCGAGGCGACGGAAATTGAAACGGCGCCCCCTAGTGAGGCTCAATTAGATGAGCGAGATGAGACTTCAGAAGTGGTTGTCCCAATTGGGGATAGCCAGTCGCCGCGAGGCGGAGAAGTGGCTGAGTGAAGGGCGACTTGCTGTAAATGGCAAGATTGTCAAAGAGCTGGGCACAAAAGTAAATGCTGACTCTGATAGTGTGGCTCTTGACGGCAAAATGCTGAAGTCAAAGATTCCGCCGAAAGTATACTGGCTTCTAAATAAGCCGGATAAGATTCTGACCGCTCGCAGTGATGAGCTCACCAATAAGCCTACAATTTATGACCTTCCGATGGTTGCTAAGTCCAAATTCTTGGTTTCGCCTGTGGGGCGTCTTGATTTCAGGACAGAGGGACTGCTTCTACTGACCAATGACGGAGAGCTTAGTTACCGCCTATGTCGGCCCGAGTATCATGTGCCCCGTGAGTATCAAGTTTTACTCGATGGAAGATTGACTAAAGACGAAGAGCAGCAGATTAAAAAAGGTGTTGTTCTAGAAGATGGGCCGGTAAAAGACGTGAAAATCGGCTATGTACATGGTGCCAATATGGGTGTCTCCACGGGGTCTTGGTATTTTGTGACAGTTCATGAGGGAAGAAATCGCTTAGTACGAAGGCTCTTTGAGCACTTTAATAAGCGAGTCGTTCGTCTGATCAGGGTTGGCTTTGGAGATATTCGTCTGCCAGGTAATCTACCGCCAGGCGAATACCGCCAATTGACCACCGAGGAAGTCGCAACACTCCGAAAGTCAACGGAGACTAAACAGTCCGGAGAGCGCACAAGTCGACTTTCTCCATCAAAATCAAGAGCACTTCGCAAGCCAATATCAAAGAAGCCTTTGACGAAGTCCGACAAGGCATCAAATTTGCCTGCTGACAAAGGCTTGGCAAAATCTCAAAAACCAAATCGGTCAGCCCCGTCAAAGCCGATCATTGCAAAAAGACCTGGAGAAAAGCCAAAAACCTCCGTTAGGCGTCCCGAACCGGTCAGGCAGAAACCGGTTGTTCGGGGAACTTCCACTCAGAGAAAATCAGTCAAAAAACAAGGATCATGATCTCATGAAACTGGCAACACTTCGGGACTCAACTCGCGATGGCAAACTGATCGTTGTCTCAATGGACAACAAAAAATTCGTGGAAGCCGCAGGTATTGCCAAATCCACGCAAGAGGCTTTGGACCGCTGGGATGAGACCTGCCCGCAGCTAACTAAGCTTTATCAGGACCTAAACGCTGGCAAAATTCAGGGTCAGCTAGTTGGCGACATGATCGAAAAAAGAATGCTAGCAGCCCCACTGCCTAGGGCTTACGAATGGATTGATGGATCGGCCTACATCAATCATGTTGTGCTTGTTCGGAAAGCTCGCAATGCTGAGCCGCCAAAAACTCTTAAGACGGATCCCCTGATTTATCAGGGTGGCTCTGGCGTCCTGTTGGGCCCAAGTGATTCCATCTATTTGGGAAGTACTGAATGGGGTTGTGATTTTGAGTCTGAGGTGGCCGTCGTTCTTGGCGATACGCCGCAGGGAACAAAAAAAGAAGACGCTGCCAAATATATCAAGCTTGTTATGATCGTAAACGACGTCAGTCTTCGAAATCTCATCCCAGCAGAGCTTGAAAAGGGTTTTGGATTTTTTCAAAGTAAGCCTGCTTCAGCCTTCGGTCCCTTCGCCGTCACCCCAGACGAGCTGGGGGAGGCTTGGCAAAATGGTCGCATTCACCTGCCGCTAGTCACTCATTATAACGGCAAAAAATTTGGCGATCCCAATGCTGGACCAGAGATGTTTTTTGGATTTTGTGAATTGATTGAGCACATTGCCAAGACAAGATCCTACACAGCAGGAACGATCCTTGGCTCTGGCACTGTTTCAAATGAGGACCGAGCGCGAGGAAGTAGCTGCCTTGCCGAAAAGCGAATGATTGAGATTATCGACACCGGAAAAGCCGAAACTCCGTTTATGAAACCGGGGGATACGATAGAAATTGAGATGTTTGATAAGTCCGGACGCTCCGTGTTTGGAAAGATCTCACAGAAAGTCGTAGATTCTCCGGAGCCCCAGAGGCGCTGAGCATGAGTATCAGGCCAATCTTATTGCTGACGACAGTCCTCTTGTTTGCCGAGGGGCGCCTTATGGCCTATCAGGAGGAAGGTTCATTTGGAACCATTGATCCGGATGCGCCAGCACGTCCCGCAAGTGGATATCCTGATGTAAAACCCGCAGAACCATCAAAGGACTTGCCGCAAAAGCCCCTTAGGCAAGAAGCTCCAGCTCAAGAACCGTCCAAGCCTCAGTCACGGCCTAAATACCGTGACTACTATGAACAGGCATCAAAAAGTCAGAAATCTTATAACGACGAAAACTCAGTTTCACTTTCGCTTGGTCTGGGATTTGGTTTTAACTATTTTCAGGGAAGTCTGGGAGTAGGTGTACCAGTCAATCGCTATACAGTCTGGGGAGTTGGCGGTAATTACTTTCGTCGCGATGATGATAAGGAGTCTGAAGTTAAATCTGGAGGTGATCTTTCCCTGATTCTCAGATTGCCAAACCCTACACCGATCATTCCTTTTATTTCTGGTGGGCCCGGGTTTGAATCATGGAAGCGTGCAAAAGATGAAAGTAACGGAAAAGGTGTGGTGGTCTTTCATCAAGATGATAGTCCAACCCTAAACTGGTCCGTGGGCGCCTCACTTAGACTAGCTCGCTATGTAGCGCTTGTCGGTGCATTAAAGTCAACAACCTATACGGATCGACCACCAAGACAGTTTGATGGAGATCATTCAAAAAGAGAACTTCGCACAAACGAGCGGTTTGAGCTCGGGTTTGCGTTTATTTTCTAGGAAAGGAATTTTTATGTCTGATTCAGTGAAGACGCTTGCCATGTTTCCAGGCCAGGGTAGCCAGTATGTGGGCATGTCAAAGATGCTTTTGGATGAATTTCCATATACTAAAGCCATCTATGAAGAGGCTGAAGATGCCGCAAAGGCACCAATAAAAAAGCTTTGTCTGGAGGGCCCTGAGGACCAGTTAAAATTAACAGCCAACACGCAGCCTTGTATTGTGACGACCAGCGTCGCCACCTGGCGCGTCATGACCGAGGAAAAAGGTTTCAAAGTTGACATGTTTGCTGGGCATAGCCTTGGTGAATATTCGGCTCTAGTGGCAGCTGGCAGGCTCAAGTTTGCAAAAGCCATTAGTCTTGTGCGTGCTCGCGGTCTTGCCATGCAAAAAGCTGTGCCGGAGGGGCAAGGGGCCATGACTGCTGTTCTTTCGATGGAGGCTTCTCGCCTCGAAGACTACTGCAAAAAGGCAAGTAAGCCTGGTGAGGCAGTTGAGGTGGTGAACTACAATAGTCCTCAGCAGCTTGTGGTCGCGGGTGCTGCGGCGGCCGTAAAAAGGTTGGAAGAAGCATTAACTGCTGAATCAGTGAAATTTGTATCGCTTCCGGTCTCTGCGCCATTTCATTCATCGATGATGAAACCAGCGCGCGATGAGATGACTCCACTACTTAGGGCGACTGAATTTACAAATAACGATACGCGTATGATCCCGAATCTTACTGCAGAGATCACGTCGACCTACGGTGCGGATTTCCTCGTTCAGCAGATTGATAGCCCGGTAAAGTGGACTCAGACCATTGAACAAGCCAACATGGCCGGGATGAATCAATATGTTGAGGTTGGGCCTGGAAAGGTGCTCTGGGGGCT
The DNA here is from genome assembly GCA_945897695.1 of Pseudobacteriovorax antillogorgiicola. Taxonomy (GTDB): domain Bacteria; phylum Bdellovibrionota_B; class Oligoflexia; order Oligoflexales; family RGVZ01; genus CAMDKS01. The sequence continues at coordinate 12,549 of CAMDGW010000008.1, forward strand.
GGCGCGAAGGATTCTTCCAAAGGGCGAGTTTAAGCTGGCGCATACGGATAGCGTAAAAGACTGGCTGGCTTAATTTGCGGTTTCATCCAGCACAATAAGTGAGGATGTATTTAAGGTGTTTGGATCGGCAGTTGCTGTTGCTTCTGTTGAACTTAGATTTGTCAGGCCAGATTTAAGTTTTTTAATCGGGATCAAGGGCCGCCGTTGCTCAATAGGCCCGCCACCTAAAGTTGGATTTGGGTGCCGGTGGTATCGTGTGTCGATTAATGACAAAGATCTTTGAATAAGGCGATATATTCAGCCTCTGGTCCAAGCCCTACGGATCTGCGGCGAGTGTCCAAATTGCTGGGATCTTCAACAGGGAGAGGCTCCCAGGTTCCCGGTCCGGTGCAAGTGCCTTGGGTTCCATAGCGTTGAGGTTTTCTTTGTGACGTATCGCTCCAAGAAGCGGCGACACGATCCCATAGGTAAGCGTAGTTGGATGGATTGGTTTCACCAGTAATATATAGCTTGTCTAATATGGTTAGCACTTGTTTCTGAAACTCAGGGTCGTGGTCGGCGTGCTGCACTAGTAGCCAGGCGTCTCGATCAGCCTCTCCACCAAAAGACGTTACGGTGAACCAGGAGTATATTTCTAGCAATTTCTTAACGTCATTTGTATTTTGAGAGTCCATCTCGCTCCAGCGGCTGCCAAACAGCGTTTGGAAATAATCAGTCTCTTCCTTAGAGTAGCTATGCTTAAAAGGTGTGTCGCTGTAACCTCTCATATACTGGTCCACGTCAACCATATGGGAGAGCTTAAGCTTAACCCAGTTTTTGTCATGAGGATTAACTGGGACCTTGCTGAACGCGACATTCTTTGCCAAAACTGTGTCGTCGTATATTTTTAGGTCGGCATCGACCCTTGGAAAATCGGACGCAGTGGCCAAGTAGGCCTGAAAAGCTAGGATTGTGAGTAGGAGTGCTTTAACCATAACCATCCATTGGGAGGTCGTCGGTCGGTAGAATGGCGTCCCCAAGGGGATTCGAACCCCTGTATCCACCGTGAAAGGGTGGTGTCCTGGGCCTCTAGACGATGGGGACAGGACTGCAAACAACGAAGTTTTAGAAGAGAAACAACCTCTTTTGGGAAAGAAGTGAGCCCGGATGGATTCGAACCATCGACCCGTACATTAAAAGTGTACTGCTCTACCAACTGAGCTACGAGCCCTTAGCCTTCAACTACGAAAACTTCGAGGCACAAGTATTTACAAAAACAAGGGGTCCCCGTCAATGTTAATTTGGGCCAGATTTTAAAATATATGGATCCCGACCAGACTCAACCCTTACATGCCTGAAACCATTGATTCTTCGCGCCTTCTGACCTATTGTTCATCTGCCCAACAACCTAGGGAGATATAATGACGAAAATCATCAAACGCGATCGCAAAGAAAGTGCTGCTGACCTGGTCACTGCTATCGAAGAGCTCAATCCACTTTTGGCTGAGCAAGACGAAGACGATGCTGTGACTCACTTGAAAAAAGTGGCTGGTGTTTTGAAGCGCTCTGCTATCGGTACAGATGATTACAAGAAAGCTATCGAAGACGTCATTGATGCCTTCGAGGGTGATCTTGAACTTTCTGCGTATACCCATGCGCGCAAAGATTCCAAAGAATGGACTGCTGCAGAGGAACTAACGGTAGCTAGCTGCCGTGTTTTGAATCTTGCCCGTCGCATGAAGTCCTGACCGCGACGAAGCAAAACAATAGAATGCTACCTGTGAACTGAGGAATAGAATCAATGTCAGATAACAACGAACAATCCGCTCCAGAACAACCACAACAAACGATGAAGCAGCGTGTCGAGCTTCAGCGTGGTCGGAATGTGCCGATCGACTACTTCCTTTACACATGCCTTGAACACGAACGCACAAAGCGCGCAAGCGGTGCCGATGAAGCTCAAGCAAGCCAAGGTCGATGGCCCATCATGGTGGGAGCTACTTTGGAAAGCCTCCCAGGTGAGCTTAAAGCTATGGACCTCAAAGGTCTCATGAGTCGTATGAGTCTTTGGTACGCGGCCCAGTATCCCGAGATGGTAGAAGAGACGGCACTCGATCACGTTATGCTCAATCAGATTGTAGAGCCTTTTATGAAGTTTACATTGGATCTCGCTGATCTAGTTCTTCTCAAAACGGGAACGGCTTTGCCTGCCCACAATGCAGATTCAGACGAGAGCAAAGCTGTTTGGGAGACGATTAAAACTGTTTTGAAAGAAGAGTTCCCTGGCTACTACGCGTATTTTGACCGGTTCCTGCGTTGGGCGTTTGCAGATATAGAGCCGGAAGAAGTCGAAGAAGGCTCTCGTCCACCAGTTGGTAAAAATATGCCAAACTTCCGTGGAAATCGTCCGCAAGGAACTGGCGGCGGTGGACATCAGCAGCGTCACGGCCAAGGCGGTGGCGGAGGCGGCGGAGGTCGTGATCACCGAGGAGGTCGCGATAACCGAGGCGGAGGTCGAGATCATCGTGACAACCGCGACAACCGAGGCGGAGGTCGAGATCATCGTGACAACCGCGATAACCGAGGCGGAGGTCGCCACCAAAAGCCGCATCACGGTCAAGGTAATGGTGGTGCCGGAGGCGGCGGTCAGCAAGCTGACGCCGAAGTCGAAGCAAAAGCCCTAGCAGCCGTCGATGAGGCCATCTCTAAAATCACTGCAGGTGAAGTGGAAGAAGTATTTCTAAAGCCAGTGAACAGCTTTTACCGCCGGATACAGCATCAGTATGCTGTGGACAAAGGTTTTGAATCTTGTTCGGTGGGTGAGGGCAATGAGCGTGGCGTAAAGGTTGCCAAGAAAAACTAAGCTGCCAGGCCTAGATTCCCATTAGGACATTTTTATGAGTCAAGCCGTCTCATCGATTGTGATCACCGGTGCCTCAGCGGGTATCGGCGAGCAGACTGCGATGTTATTTGCTGAGCGCGGCTGGCATGTCGTTCTTGGCGCTAGGCGAAAAGAGAAGCTAGAGGCGTTGTCGAAAGTCCTTTCTCAAAAAGGCGCTTCTCAAGTTACCGTGGAAAGCCTTGATGTCACCGATGATAAGTCAGTCGATCGCTTTACGGCCCGCACGTGGGAGGCCTGTCATGGTCGAGTTGATGCATTGTTTAATAATGCTGGCTTAGCCTTGGGTATTGATCACGTCGCTAAAGGCGTAATTTCTGATTGGCAAGCGATGCTTGATACGAATGTCACTGGATTACTTCGAGTAACGAAAGCTTTTTTGCCAAAGATGATTGAGTCACACCGCGGCCACATCATCAATATGGGAAGTATTGCAAGTCACGTGGTTTATGAAGGTGGAAGCGTCTACTGCGCAACAAAGCACGCTGTTCGTGCGATCACAAAGACCTTACGCTTAGAGCTAAATGGCACTCCAATTCGTGTTTCATTAATTGATCCGGGCATGGTCGAAACTGATTTTTCCCTGGTGCGGTTTAAGGATGACTCGGAACGAGCTAAAAATGTTTACAAGGGGGTGACCCCTCTAACTGCCCGTGATATCGCTGAATGCGTGTGGTTTACGGCAGCAAGGCCTCCTCATGTTAATATAGAGGAGATCGTGGTGATGCCCGTTGATCAGGCTGCACCTCATAAAATTAACCGCAGATAGGTAGTTATCATGACCAAGCCTCGCCGCCCCGCAAAAAAACCAACCCGTCCATCAGCTGACCGAAAATCGTCGCGTCCCTACGCTGACAAGGCACCGTCTCGTCCATCAGCAGATAAAAAGCCATCTCGTCCCTACGCCGACAAGAAACCGTCTCGTCCATCGGCAGATAAAAAGTCATCTCGTCCGTCAGCTGACAAGAAGCCAGGCGCCCCTGGTAAGCCTAAGCCTTTTAATCCTTTTGGCGAAAAGAAACGACCAGCTGGCAAGAAATTTTCCGGTAAAGGTCCGCGTGATTTTAAAAAACGCCGTCCGGAAGAGGATCTTGAGCTTAAGCTCACCGATAAAGAGCTTGGCGAGGTGATGACTATCAAACGCAAGCTTGCCGAGATGCGCGAATATAAAAAAATCTTGGCAGAAGATGGCCAAAAGCCTGATCAAGAAGACAAGACTCGCGAAAGTGAGCTGATCGTAAGACTTCTTCGCATCGAGAAAAATGCCAAGATGGCTGCTCGCCAACGCGCTAAAGCTGCTAAAACGGAAGCTTTCCGAGAGGCCGAAGAAAAAGCGAAATTTGCCAAAGAAAAAAAGAAATCTCGCCAAGCTAAGTTTCATGATGATGATGACAATGACGATGACGCCGACTTCTCTCGTCGCGATGACGATGATGGGTATGACGACTAACGAGAAGTCTTTTATCTTGAGTGAGGCGGAGGATGCTCCTAGCTCTGTCGCATGACGGCGATCAAAGCAGTCTTCCAATCCGGAAGACTCTCTCCAATGGCCGCCTCAAACTTCGTAAGACTGAGTCGGGAGTTTTTTGGCCTGGCTGCGGGCGTTGGGAAGTCCTTTGTTTCAATTTTTTTGACTCGCTGCACTTTTAAGTTCCGACCGAGCGCTCGTGCTTGCGTAAAAATTTCTTCAGCAAAGTCATGCCAAGAGACCTCGCCATGGCAGCACAGGTGATAAATTCCAGGAGCCATCTTGCCAGCTAGGATCTTATCGATGGCCTTTAACGTAAACTCTGCAATCACATCAGATGACGTCGGAGCTCCGATCTGATCACCGACGACGGAAAGTTCTTCTCTTTCAGATGCGACTCTTAGCATGGTGTTAACAAAGTTTTTTCCGGTCTTGTCATAGACCCATTGGGTTCTAAACACGTAGCCTTTACCTGCCGCCTCCACAGTCGCGGTCTCGCCGGCTAGCTTTGTTCTTCCGTATGCATTTACAGGTGAGGTTTTATCGGACTCAAGCCAAGGCTTTAATCCGCTGCCGTCAAACACATAGTCAGTAGAGTAATGAATAAATACGGCACCGACATCCGCAGCCGCTTTGGCTATGACCGTAACAGCATCGCCATTAATTTTCATGGCAATGTCTGTGTCTTTTTCCGCTTGGTCGACAGCAGTGTAGGCTACACAGTTGATGATGATGTCGGGGTAAATCTCGCGTATGGCTGCGTCCAAAGCACTAAAATTGGTGAAATCTAATGGGCGGACATTTGGCAGCTTTGGTTCCAGGTCTGTAAATATGACCGAGTTTTTCTGGTGAAGAAGCTTATAATAGCTTCCTCCCAGCTGGCCGTTGGTGCCGAAGATAAGGATTTTCTTACCAGCTATAACCATTGGGTTCCTGATGGAAGGTATCGTTTAGGCATGGTCGGTTTAAATAAGTTCCTGGGGTTTTGCATTAGGTTGAAATACAAAATATGCCTTAGTGCAGCGACTCCGTCTTTCCAAGTGATTTTCTTTCCTTCCAGATAGCTTCGTGGAAAGTAGCTAATCGGCACTTCCATAATACGTATTTTTAGTCGCGCCACCTTTGCTGTGATCTCTGGTTCGAAACCAAAGCGGTTACTCTCTAGGTTTATATTTTTCAATATCTCTGCACGGAAAAACTTGTAACAAGTCTCCATGTCGGTCAAATAAAGCCCACTAAAGATATTGCTGAGAATAGTTAGGATCCGGTTCACTAGATAATGAAAAGTTCTATGGACCTGCATCGTATTTTTCTTAAACCGGCTACCGAAGACTATGTCGGCTCTGCCTTTTAGAAGTGGGTCAAGAATTGCTGGGATATCATCTAATGAGTACTCAAAATCAGCGTCCTGGACGCCAATGATGTCGCCGGTAGCAAGTTCAAACCCGCGGCGCAAGGCGGCACCTTTACCTTGATTCTTTAGTTGACGTTCAATCACGGTTTTGGACTTAAAATTGAATTTTATAAGTATGTCCCAAGAATTATCTTTGGAATAGTCGTCAATAAATACAAGTTCTTTTTCGGCATTTAATTCCAGTGCGTCAACCTGTTCGAGGAATTGGATTAAGTGTCCGGCTTCGTTGTAGATGGGGATGATTAGGCTTACTTTCATCAGTATTCTCTTGATTGGGTCTAATTTGAATATCGTTTCAGATGCAGATGGTCGATATCTGCTAGCTTGATGCCGGCCTGATCTTTGGTGGAGAGTTTTATTCCTTCAGCTAATGGCCACTCGATTCCGATGTCAGGGTCATCCCAGAGGATGCAGTGTTCATTTTGCGGGGTATAGTATTCCGTGCATTTATAACTAAATAAGGCAGTTTCGCTTAAAACAACAAAGCCGTGAGCAAGTCCAGGGGGTATCCACAGCTGACGATTGTTTTCTCTGCTGAGGTGGACGCCAACCCACTTTCCAAATGTTGGCGAACCAAGACGAATATCTACTGCCACGTCAAAAACCTCTCCCATTGGAGCAGAAACGAGTTTTCCCTGGGCATTTGGGTTTTGGAAGTGGAGGCCTCGTAAGACTCCGCGGCACGAGAAGCTAAGATTGTCTTGAATGAAATTGCCAGAGATTCCAGCTTCTTCGTAGCGCTGCTGGCTGTAAGACTCTAGGAAATAGCCGCGAGAATCACCAAAGACTTTGGGCTCAATGATTAGGACGCCGGAGATGTCAGTTTTGATAACCTTCATGGCCTGTAACTCACCCGCCGTGCTCGACAAGTTTAAGTAGGTACTGGCCATAGGTACTCTTACCAAGCGCTTTGGCCAGACGTCCCACTTGATCAAGATCAATATATTTCATGCGCCAGGCGACCTCTTCAGGAGACGCGATTTTTAGTCCCTGCCTGCTTTCAACTGCCTCAACAAAATTCGTTGCTTGGACTAAGGATTCGTGGGTGCCAGTATCGAGCCACGCTGTACCTCGGCTCAACACCTCGAGTTTTAATTTATCTCGTTTTAAATATTCGATATTCACGTCTGTAATTTCCAACTCGCCTCTTGGCGAGGGCTTCAAATTCTTTGCGATTTCGACGACGTCATTGTCATAGAAATATAGTCCCACAACAGCATAGTTACTTTTTGGTTGTTTAGGTTTTTCAACAAGATTCTTGACCTTTCCATCGGCATCAAATTCTGCCACTCCATATCGCTCTGGGTCATTTACAAAATATCCAAAGACGGTAGCGCCAGAATTTTCTTTGGATGTCTTCTGAAGCATCTTAGAAAGTCCCGAACCGTAAAAAATATTGTCCCCTAAGATGAGACAGGCCGGATCTTGACCAATAAACTTTTCTCCAATTACAAACGCTTGTGCAAGACCATCTGGACTAGGTTGCTCTGCATAAGAAAGGTTAATACCCCACTGGGAGCCATCTCCCAGAAGTTTTTTGAAGTTTGGAATATCGTGAGGGGTGGAAATTAGGAGTATATCCCTAATTCCAGACAGCATAAGAGTGGTGAGTGGATAATAGATCATCGGCTTGTCGTACACTGGAAGAAGCTGTTTACTCATCACCAGAGTTAGTGGGTGCAAGCGAGTTCCGGATCCTCCGGCTAAAATAATGCCTTTACGGTTCATGTCTATTATCCTCCTGAATTGAGGGATTTTTTAAGTCAGCAGGATTCATGTATTAAACAATCGAAAATACTTAATTGGCTTCTTTTAGGCAATCAGTTTGGTTTTTCAGAACTAAAATTTCTATTTTTGGCTTCAGGGGCATTGATCCCATATGTCCTGAAGTGTTTTGCGCAAAGAAATTTCTGGTCGCCATTGAAGAACAAATTCTGCGCGTTTGGCCTCAGCAAAAATCTCAAGTCTTTCACTTTCTCGAAGAAGGGCTGGATTGACGTGATGACTTAGCTTCTTCCCGCTCAAAGCAATGATCTCATCTAATATAGATTTGATTGTCACTGTTTCGCCCCGGCCAAAGACAAAAGTACGTTCCTTCGGCTTTTTTTCCAGGATTAAGCGGTAACCCCGAACAATGTCGCGTACGTCGGTAAAGTCCCGTAGCGCCGTCAGATCGCCAGTCTCAATGGTTCCATTGTCAGAGGATTCTCTTATTCGACTTACAAATGCCGGAACAGCGAAAGACGCGTCTTGGCCTGTTCCAATATGATTAAAGGGACGTGCAATATATATGGGTAATTTGTCATCATCAAAAAATTTGAGTGCATACTCAGCAATAAGCTTGCTCTCACCGTATTTTGTTCGAGGATAAGTTGGCGTCGACTCCGAACAGGAGAGTTTCAAGGTTCCAGATTCGCCGCCATAAACAAACGCGCTGCTCACAAATAGGAATGAGCAATAGTGCCCGCCCGACTTCAAAGTAAGTTGGGACATTTCTGAAGCCATATTGACAGCTCCAGAAACATTTATCTGATAAAGAAGATTTGGGTCTGAGTTGTGGGATGCCGTATGAGCTAAACCGGCCAAGTGTACAATGGCATCAGGCATGTGCCGAGAAAGGACCTTTTTACATTCGTCCCGATCTGTGATGTCGAGTTTGATCACCGGCCCGAAGTCCGATAACGTCTCTTCAAACAGCCCCGTCAGAATAATTTCATGGCCATGAGCCTTAAGATCTGCAGCCAAGTGACGTCCAACAAAACCGGCTGCACCTGTGATCAGTACTTTCATATTGCTCTTTCAGCGGACTCCGTGAGCCTTTAGATCCGAGTCGACCATGAGGTGAACTAGTTCTTCAAAGCTTGTCTTAGGAGCCCATCCTAGATGCTTCTTTGCCTTGGCTGGATCGCCCAATAAGAGATCAACTTCTGCAGGTCGAACGAATCTTTCGTCTATAACGACGTGGTCTTCGTAGTTAAGTCCTGCCCTTGAAAAGGCAATTTCGCAGCATTCGCGAACTGTATTCGTCTTACCAGTGGCAATGACATAATCGTCAGCAACGGACTGTTGAAGCATGAGCCACATAGCCTCTACGTAATCTTTGGCATATCCCCAGTCGCGTTTTGCGTCAAGATTTCCAAGATGGAGCTTTTTCATTTTCCCTGCTTTGATTTGTGCAACTCCGTCTGTGATCTTGCGAGTTACGAACTCTATTCCGCGGCGTGGTGACTCGTGATTGAACAAGATCCCTGATACGGCAAACATGTCAAAACTCTCGCGATAATTGACAGTGATCCAATGCCCGTAAACCTTTGCAACACCATACGGGCTTCTTGGATAAAAGGGTGTCGTCTCTTTTTGTGGAACTTCTTGAACTTTGCCAAACATTTCAGAGGAGCTTGCTTGATAAAATTTGATCCTTGGATTGACTGTTCTCACAGCGTCTAATGCACGGGTTACGCCGACTCCCGTATAATCACCAGTTAAAACCGCTTGCTGCCAGCTCGTTGCCACGAAACTTTGAGCAGCCAGGTTGTAAAATTCATCTGGTTCAGCAGTTTCAACGGCGTGCACGAGGGACATTGCGTCATGAAGGTCAGCGTCAATCAGGGTTATTTGGTCACGAAAGTGTTCGATGCGCGAATAGTTTGGCGTGCTAAGTCGTCTGACAGCCCCAAAAACCTTGTAGCCTTTTTCCAAAAGGAGCTCTGCTAGGTAGCTTCCATCTTGTCCCGTGATGCCTGTAATTAACGCGCGTTTTTTCATGTTATCACCGATATTTTAGTTTAGTCAGAGTCGTAATGTATCTGTTGACGCAATATTCGACAAGTACCAGTTAACCGTCGCACTGACGCCTTCCTTAAGGGTAATTTTGGGGCCCCATCCTAAATTCTTAAGCAGAGTGTTATCCATAAGCTTGCGGGGTGTGCCATCCGGCTTTGATCTGTCAAATATAAGTTTGCCTTTAAATCCTACGGCGTCAGACACGGTTTGTGCAAGCTCGGCAATGGATACTTCAGAACCTGATCCGATATTGATGTGATACCATCCATCGCGGGCTGGGGGTAAACTTTCAAGTGAGCCAACTTTGACGGTTTCCATTAGGTGAATGATGGCATCGGCACAGTCATCGACATGGAGAAATTCTCGAAGCGGGGTTCCGCTTCCCCAGATCACAACTTCTAGCGCATTCTGGGCTTTAGCCTCAACAAATCTTCTGATCAAAGCGGGTAAGACATGACTATTTTCAGGATGGAAATTATCTCCCGGCCCATACAAATTCGTTGGCATAACTGAAAAATAATTGCGCCCAAACTGCTGGCGGATGGAGTTAACGAGCTCCATTCCAGCAATTTTTGCAATGGCATAAGGCCGGTTTGTATACTCGAGTGGTCCCGTTAGAAGGCATCCTTCCGGCATGGGTTGCGGAGCTTGCCGCGGATATATGCAACTGGACCCGAGAAAGATGAGATTTTGAACACCGAGCTCATGGGCGGACCAAATAATATTATTTTGAATCTGTAAGTTTTGATAAATGAATTCACTGCGATAAGTATTATTGGCGTGGATTCCGCCAACTAGGGCTGCCGCGACAATGACGACATCGGGCTTTTCCGCCGCGATGAACTCCTTCGTTTTGTTTGGATTCAGTAAATCCAAATCCTGGCGCGATTTGCCGATGATGCTCGAATAGCCTCGAGTTTTTAAATTACGTACAAGAGCGCTTCCGATTAGCCCGCGGTGCCCGGGTATGTATATCTTGGAAGAGTTATTCATTTATTTCGAGTCTCATGTTTGTTTAAAGCGCGATTAGGCATCGAATACGCAGCTTTTTCAAGCCTATTCTGTTAACTCTACATCGATTGCCTGTTACAGATTTCAGGGCTATTTCATTTTTGGCTTAAGTTTTCTTAAATTATTTGGTCAATTCTTTTAAGAAAGTCGACATTTGCCCTGTTACTTGAATGAAAATATCTGTAAGAATTTTTTGATTCTAGAACGTCTAATGTGAAGAAATAACTACAGATCTCGAGAGTTTTGCGCTCGAATTTGAAATTGAGGACATGCTTTAAAATTTTGCATAGACCAGACTAACGCCCACGGAACGACAAACGAAAGATTCACACATGGCAATTATAGGTTTAGGAACAGTGCAATTAGGGCTTCCATATGGCAACCAGGCCCAGTCTGAATTAATGCCGTTAGAAACGGCTTATTCTATTCTCGATGACGCGATTGATCGAGGGATTAGCTTTTTTGATACGGCCATCGCCTATGGAGAAAGCGAATCTCGTCTGGGTTTGTTTGGACTGACTAAAAAGCGCCCAGATGCATTGATCAGTACTAAAATACCTGTAGCCTCAGAGGAAGTTTTTGCCAACGAACGTCGATTTTTCGAATTTGTTTCTAATCACTGTCGCGATAGTTTGAAGCGTTTGGGGATGAGTCAACACAGGCTACTCCAGTTCCATCAGTGCGATGAAAAATTCCTTAGATCTCGATCTGTTGTGGCTACTTTTCAACGATTGATTGAAACGGGCACTGTGGGTGAAATCGGTGTGTCTGTTTATTCCCTGGAACAAGCGCGGATGGCAATCTCCACTGGATGGGTAAAGTGGCTTCAAGTTCCAGTAAATTTGGCTGACGTCAGATTCCTAGACCCCGTGTTTCTTGCGGAAGCGCGCAGAGGCGGGGTCAGGCTGATTGTTCGGTCGGCAGTTTTACAGGGGGTTTTGACGGACGGAGCGCCCCTTCCCCCTGTTAAAAAGTCCGCTGAATTAGGCGAATTACGTCGACGCTGCCAAGCGGTTTTGGGGAGATCGGGGGTCGGCTTGTCCTTGGAGGAGGCTGGATTTCGAATGCTTTTTGGCAATTATGGTCAGGTTCTGGAGGTGGTTCTTATTGGGGTGGACTCCCCGAACACTCTTCGCCTAAATATTGAGATTATTAATCGATCCCGGCAGCCTCTACCCGAGAATTTGCTGGCGGAACTTGCTGCGACGCGGCAATATGCTTTGGAATCTTCACTGATTAACCCGGCACTTTGGAACATCTGATATGCCGTTTGCGGCAAGTGGGTAAACTGAGCATGCTCAACAATAAAACAATACTTATAACCGGCGGAACCGGAAGCTTCGGAAAACGATTCATTCAACGGATTCTAGCAAATTATAAGCCGAAGAAGTTGATTGTCTACAGTCG
>CAMDGW010000009.1 GCA_945897695.1 Pseudobacteriovorax antillogorgiicola
AGTTAAAGCATCAGCGTCATTAATTAAACTGTTTTCAATCAGTCCACGAGGCAGCACCTCAATCGCAAAATTTTTAAGTTTGCGCTGAGTAATATTGCCAGTTAACTCGAGCATCTTAACAGCCGAGCTACCGATATCAATCGACACTAAAGAGTTGTTGAAAAACATTCTCTTCCTCAGGACATAATAGAAATAGTTCTGTCTATTATTTTTTCACCTAAGGGACGAGTCGTCAACCCATTGAGGCGCAAGGGTTTCGCCAATATTTTGACAAGATCCGTCAGAATTTTGACATGAGAAAAATCTGCCGAGTTGAAGCTATTTTTTCTTAAAGAACGCCTCGAGTTCTTCTTCCATCTTTGATTTTTCTTTTGAATTTGATGGACTACCGAACAGAGCGTCGAGCGGATTGGTGGCTGAAGTTAATGCTGATGAAGCATGTCCGGCATTTGCTTCAAACCAATCACAAAAGTTGGATTTTTCCTTGTCTTTCACTAATTCAGCCTGGGATTCCGCACACTCACGATTAGCATGGCGATCATAAAATCTGCAGTTCAGACACACCTTGGCATCCCGCCTACAACCCAAGCACAGTTCACTTCGCGCCAAAGGGGGAGAAAACTCCCATGTACGGCCGCAAGACCAACAGGTAACTGTATGTACTGACATAATTAGCCCTCTCATTGATTCAAACAGCACTATTAAGCATTACAGGCTTCTGCCAACTCTTGCAAGACGGCGAATCTACAAACATAAATCAAAAAAACTAGGGCCACTTGGCCCTTGAGCAAGGATCACAAAACATGATATTCTGAAGTAATAACAGCATCATCGACAGAAGGGATTCCATGTTATTTCAAAATATACTTGAAGCAATCGGTCGCACACCACTTGTAAAACTCAATCGCGTCACCGACGGCCTTGAGTGTGACCTCTACGCCAAGTGCGAATTCCTGAACCCAGGCGGTTCGATAAAAGACCGAATTGGCTACCGCATGGTGGTCGACGCTGAGAAAAGCGGGCGCATCAAACGTGGCGATACACTGATCGAGCCAACCAGCGGCAATACCGGCATCGGCATTGCATTAGCGGGAGCCGTGCTCGGCTACCGAATTATTATCACCCTTCCAGAGAAAATGAGCCGCGAAAAGCAGGTGACGCTTGCGGCTCTTGGAGCTGAAATCATAAGAACACCGACTGAAGCTGCCTGGGACTCGCCGGACAGCCACATTGGCGTTGCCAAAAAGCTTCAAAAAGAACTGCCTCGCGCACACATTCTCGATCAATACGCCAACCCAAGCAATCCTCAAGTACATTTCGAAACCACTGCTGCAGAAATCTTAGAAGACCTGGGTGGCAGGGTTGACATGATTGTGATGGGTGCTGGTACAGGTGGCACCATCAGTGGCGTAGCCAAGAGGATCAAAGAAGCGTGCCCACACGCCATCATCGTTGGGGCAGATCCAGAAGGGTCAATCCTTGGTGGAGGAACAGACATTCACAGCTATAAAGTTGAAGGAATTGGTTATGACTTTATTCCTGATGTTCTAGACCGCAAAATCGTTGATCAATGGGTAAAGACAAATGACGTGACTTCATTTAAGCTGGCACGGAGGCTCATTCGTGAAGAGGGGCTTCTATCTGGCGGATCATCTGGTTCTGCGATGATGGCCGCCCTTCAGGCAGCGCGACAACTCAAAAAAGGCCAGCGCTGTGTGGTCATACTTCCCGATGGCATTAGAAATTACATGACCAAGTTTGTCGATCCCGACTGGATGACGAAAGAGGGCTTAGCCTGAAAGGACAACTCTGTGCGCACGGATGCTGCAGTGCTGGAAAAATTTAAGGACCCGGAATGGGGAGCCTCCAAGTTGGGGGAAATCACGATATTCCGCCGATTCAATGCCGCTGAACTCATGAAGCTTTATGCACAGGGGCAATTCCAGGTCTTACGCCCGCAAAGTCACGCCGTCATAGAGGGCGAGGCTACACGGGGACTTTATGTAATCTTGGATGGTACTGTTAGTGTTTACAAGACAGATCCAGGTACAAACTCAATGGCAAGATTAGCAGTGCTTGAAAGCGGAGCTTATTTTGGAGAACTAAGTCTTTTTGATTCCGCCCCGCGATCTGCGACCGTCAGCGCAGAGACCACTGTTCAGTGTTTTCTGCTCGACGCCAAGGCGTTTAATAGTTTCCTTGAGGCTGCGGGAGAAAATCTACAACTTAGATTCTATAAAACCTGTGCCGAGGAATTAGTTGATCGTCTCCGAAAACTTAACAGCGACTACATCACAAGCCAAAACATGCTGTGGCGCCATGCATTCCGCCATGAAGACTAAATCAATTCAAATCATAGGACGACAAAATGAGCGCAAATCCATTGCTCTATGAAAAAGGCCTTCCGTCATTTGACAAAATCAAAGCAGAACACATTGTCCCTGCTGTCACAGCGGTATTGGCATCAGCTAACGCGAAATTTGACGAACTTGAGGGGCGTTTGAGCCATCCTCCGTTCGTGCCATCATGGGACAGCCTAATGGGACCTCTTGATGAGATTGATCACGAAGTGTTTCGTGTTTGGTCTCCCGTTGGTCACCTAATGGGGGTGATGAACTCCGATGACTTGCGTAAAGCATATGAAACGATGCAGCCTGGGGTTGTCACGTTCGGCCTTAAGACATCGCAAAGTCGCAAAATTTATGACGCACTCATGAAAATCAAAGCAGGAAGTGAGTGGAATAAACTCTCCCGCCCTCGCCAGCGAATCATTGAACGCAATATCTTATCAATGAAACTTTCGGGCGTTGGCCTCGATGGTCAAAACAAAGAACGCTACAATGAAATCGCTCAGGAACTTGCAGCACTCAAGACAAAGTTTTCGAATAACGGACTGGACTCAACAAAGTCATGGTCGATGACGCTTATTGTGCGAGAAGAAATGGACGGACTTCCCTCTCATGTTTTTGCGTCATCAAGCCAAGAACATAATCGGGCAACCAAAAGCTTAGAATCGACGCCCGAAAAAGGACCCTGGAGATTTACCCAGGACGCCCCAAGTTATCTCCCCTTTATGGAATTCTCCAAACGACGTGAGCTTCGCGAAAAGATGTACCGTGCGAGAATTGCCATTGCATCAACCGGAGAGTTTGATAACTCACCGATCATAGAAAAAATACTAAAACTAAAATATGAACAGTCAAAACTTCTCGGTTTCAGCACCTTTGCTGAACAGAGTCTCGCCATGAAAATGGCAGGAAGCGTGGCGGCGGTTGATAAACTACTTGAAGAACTGCTTACAGCTTCATGGGAATCTGGCAAAAAAGAACACTCTGAGCTTGAAATTTTTGCTGCAAATCGCGGCTTTAGTGAAAAGCTACTAGAATGGGATATTCCATTTTACGCGGAGCGTCTCAAAGAAGAGAGGTATCAGTACAGCGAAGACGAGCTCCGCCCTTATTTCCCAATCCCTAAGGTCCTTGATGGGATGTTTGCACTCGTAAGCAAGATTTTCGGTGTCAGAGTTGAATCAACTGATGGCAAAGCTCCGGTCTGGCATCCTGATGTTCGCTACTTTACAGTGTTTGATGAAACCACCAAGCAGCCCATTGCTGGCTTTTACCTGGATCCATTTGCACGCCCTGGACTAAAGCGCGCTGGGGCTTGGATGGATGATTGCATCAACCGTAGGCGCAGCGGCTCCTCTTTGGAACTCCCTGTGGCACATCTCATTTGTAACGGCACCCCTCCCGTAGGTGGAAAGCCCGGCCTCATGGGATTTGACGAAGTACACACACTCTTCCATGAATTTGGACACGGCTTACAACACATGCTGACAGTGATAGATGATGCTGGTGCATCAGGCATCAATGGCGTGGAATGGGATGCTGTTGAACTAGCCAGCCAGTTTATGGAAAACTGGCTCTATCATGCGCCAGTGCTCAGGTCGATTAGCGGCCATGTTGATAACAATGCTCCATTGCCAGACGAGTATATAGAAAAAATCCTTGCTGCCAGAAATTACCGGTCAGCGAGTATAATGCTCAGACAACTTCATCTTGGCCTCACCGATATGGAACTTCACCATCGATACTCTGTTGGCGGAAGCGAAACTCCCCATGAAGTTTTCAACAGAATCGCCAAGCGCACGAGCGTCTTACCGCCAAGGCCTGAAAATCGATTTCTATGCGCATTTGGACATATATTCGCTGGCGGTTATTCCGCTGGATACTACAGCTACAAATGGGCAGAAGTTTTGAGCGCTGATGCTTTTGCAGCGTTCGAGGAGTCCGGACTTGATAAAGAGCAGTCTCTGAAAGAGACGGGACTTAGATACCGTCAGACCATCCTCGCATTAGGTGGAGGGGAACATCCTATGGAGGTATTCAAAAAATTCCGTGGAAGAGAACCCTCGACAAAAGCTCTGCTGCGACACAGCGGCCTAACTGCCTGATATTCAGGATAAGGATCCCATGGACAAAATACAGTTTAATATTCCCTTACGGCGTCAGATTCGCAACATGGGGCGCTTTGCCCAAATCGTTAACGTATTTGCTCGGCACGGCTATTGGACAGTCCTAGAGCGCATGGAAATGCGTAAAGTTTTAAACGAGCAAGAACTCGAGGAAGTAGCGTCGATCTCAAGCGCGGCTGAACGCATTGATACAATTCAGTCTTCAAAAATGGAAGGCATACCGACCCGCCTGCGCAAAGCTTTTGAAGAGTTGGGCCCAGCTTTCGTCAAGCTAGGCCAAGTCCTAGCGGTTCGTGAAGATTTGATGTCAAAAGAATTCACCGAAGAGCTTTCCCGCCTGCACAGCAAGGTTGAAACTCTGCCATTTGAACTCATTCAAACCAGGATCAAAGAGGAACTTGGCCCTCAGAAGATGGCAATGTTTACATCCATAAACCCTATCCCACTAGCAGCTGGTAGTATTGCGCAGGTGCACACGGCGACACTTATTGATGGTCAAAAAGTTGTCATAAAGATTCAAAGACCTGGCATCAAACAACTGATAGAGACCGACCTCGATTTAATGCTAACTATCGCTGAGCTGATGGAACGATACATTCCCGAAAGCCGGTTCTTACGCCCGACAGCGCTGGTGCAGGCCCTGTCTGATGCTTTGATTTGCGAACTTGATTTTGTCCGCGAAGCGGGAAGCATGTCCAAGATGGCGGCGAATTTTGCGGAGGTACCACACGTTCACTTCCCCGATGTGCACTGGGACTTTTCTACATCAAAGGTCCTAACATTATCCCACATGGAAGGCCTTCCGGCGGATGATCGAGAGCGCTTACTTGCTGCGGGAATTGACGTGGAACTGCTCATGCGTCGAGGCATGGGAATGTTCATGAAGATGGTTTTTGTCGATGGTTTTTTTCATGGCGACCTTCATCCTGGAAACATTCTTGCCAAGCAAAACTCGGAAATTGGCCTCCTAGATTTTGGACTGGTTATCCGTCTAAGCTCGCGAGTGCGAGAAAATTTGGCGGGACTCTTAATGTGCCTTTCCAAAGAGGACTATGAAGGGATGGTTAGCCATTATCTGGAAATATCAGACCCTGCCTCAAACCTTGACGTAACGAAGTTTCAGCACGACATAGCCAATGCCATATCACCATTCGTGGGACTGAACTTAAAACAAACTCAAAGTGGCGCCAGACTTTGGGACTTAGCACGCATCGCCGCCAAGCATAATACGCCATTCCCACAGGATTTGATTGTTTTTGTCAAAAGCATGTCAACCTTTGAGGGCGTTGGCATGCGACTTGATCCTAATTTTGATATCATGGAGCTGGTATCAGAATTTGCTGCCGAGATCATGAGTGAGATTTATTCACCAAAGAAATTTCAAGACCAAGCCCTCTCCATCGGCCGCGACGTCGCTAATCTTCTGCGTCACGCTCCTATACAAACCAGAAGGCTCCTAAACGCAGCCCTCGAGGGGCACCTTAAGCTTAATGTCAGCAGTACTGACGTTATTAGACTATCCAAGTCTCTTGACCGAACTGGTAGTCGACTGTCAGTGGCGGTTATCATCGGAGCTCTTCTTATTGGCTCATCGATTTTAAGTTACGCATCTGCTGCTACCCAGGCAAAATTTGGCATCATAGGTACTGGAGGCTTTATCACCGCCGGCGTCTTAGCGGTTTACATTGTGGTATCAATTATGAGATCCGGGCGTTTCTAAGCGAGAGGAATCCGTCAACTATGAATCATTCAAGTCGTGAACCAACTTTTCTGTATTCGGACCACGAAGCAAGTGAAAAAAGTTCTATAGCAAAAGCCTTTATCGAAACCCGCGCCCGACTGAATGCCGTGGTAAGCGCTGCTGATAACAATCTCGTTAAGCGATTTTACAATATTGATCACAATACATATCTAGAAGGTTCTCTAACTGCCAAAACCAAAGAATTGATGGGGCTTTCCGTTTCGGCTGCACTCCGATGTGACGATTGCATCATCTATCACGTTATCCAGTCATGGAAGCTTGGCGCTACGCGAACCGAACAAGAAGAAACCATAAATATTGCATTGGTCGTTGGTGGCTCAATTGTAATCCCACACATGCGGCGGGCTTATGATTTGCTTGCACAGCTGTACGCGTAATTCAGCGATCCCGCCACAGCGGCACTCCAAAACTAATTTGAAGACAATCTCCCACTTCTGAAAGTGGCAAACCCACAACGTTTGAAAATGAGCCTCTGATTTCCTGGACCATGAAGCTACCAAGACCCTGGGCAGCATAGCCGCCCGCTTTATCAAAGGGCTCACCTGTGGCGATGTACCTATCCATCTCGTTTCCGCTTAAATTTTTGATCAAAACCTCTGTGTTAACTGTAAATTCCTTAACCTTATGAACCCCAGAAGGATTGACCGAAGCAATTCGAACAGCGGTCATTACTGTGTGAACACGTCCACTAAGCATGGAAAGCATGTCTTTAGCATCTGAGGGATTGAGTGGCTTTTCAAGAATTTTCCCATCAATAACGACAATTGTGTCCGCACTAATCACAATCACACCCTGTGGGTGAGTTGGTCCAATCAGCGCGCAAATCCACTCGTTTTTTTCTCTTGCATTGCGAGCCACATAATCTGTGGGATCTTCGCCAAGTCGAGGAACTTCTTCGGTATCTGGTTTCATAACCGTAAATTCAAGACCAAGATTACCAAGGAGTTCCCGGCGCCGTGGGGATGAACTGCCCAATACTATGGGGCTTCGCGTCACAGATCTTTGCAGGGACTCCTCATACTGAAGCACAGGCTGACCGATATCGGATCGCCATTGTGCATCAGGCCACACATCGCGAATTTTATCGATTCGCGAACAAGCTTTAGACTTAGCTTCGCTAAATGTTTTACCGGATGCAGCAACGAGGAAGACACGCCCACTACCGGTTCGAATACCGCCGTCGGAGTTCTTAACACTTCCGCAAAAGACAGCAGCGCCGTCCGATTTATCATCAAGCAAAGACCAAGGAACATTGGCATCAACGTCCTGTTTGTCGCCAAATGGATAGCCACTTGAAGCCATTACATATCCCATGACAGGAAGTGCCAATGTATGATGGGGCTCACGCTTGGCAGAAAGTCCAACTTTGGATGCAATTAAAGGTAACCAATCTGTCTGATCAGAGATAGCAAGAACCTGCGCCTCCGGGTCTCCCAATCGGACGTTAAATTCCACCACAGACGGACCTTTGTCACCCCACATTAGCCCAACATAAAGACATCCGGTGTACTGGATCCCGTATTTGCGCAGCGTCTTCAAAAGTGGATTTACAACCAGCGAATCGACCTGATCTGCGGCATCCCCTGGAAGCCATGGGACAGGAGAGTAGCACCCCATACCCCCAGTATTTGGTCCCTTATCACCGATCAATAAACGCTTGTGGTCAACGGCAAATCCGATCCTAGAAATCCCACCTTGCCCAATGAAACAAAAATAACTGACCTCACGACCAAATAACATTTCTTCAATGACAATTTGCTCTGACGCTTCTTTCATCGACTCGTTATAGAGTCGCTTGAGTCCCTGATTTACATCGTCCTCATTCTGGCAAACAAAAACGCCCTTACCGCTAGCAAGCCCGCTTGCTTTAAGAACCACACCGCCATCACGATTCAAGATCCGAATAGCGCAATCATGACAATCATCTTGCGATGTCACTACTTCGTATGCCGCGGTTGGAATACCCGCTTCCGTCATTATCCGCTTTGCGAATACTTTTGAGCTTTCAAGCTGAGCTGCATTTTTCTTAGGCCCAAAGACCTTCAAACCGCGAGCTTCTAAGACGTCAGCAAGCCCATGCGACAGCGGACCCTCAGGTCCGACAACCACCAAGTCCACCCCTGCTAGGAGCGCAGAAGTCGCTAGATCCTCAAACGATGCATCTACGGGGATGTCTAATTTAGAAGCCAGGCGCAGACTCGCAGGATTTCCAGGCCACACAAACATTTGCTGACAGTGGGGGGACTGACTAAGCTTCCACACCAAAGCATGCTCACGACCACCAGAACCAATTACCAAAACACGCATGGTACACCCCAAACAGAGTTGATATTTGAGCGCAGAAGTGCGGCGAGAAATAGCCGTAACTACAGGCAAAGTCAATGCATTCAGTGCGGACTGACGTACTTCATGATAAATTTATTCACAGAAAATTTCACCAAGGATTGACCTGTATGCCAACCTATAGCTACCGCTGTTCAACTTGTGATCAAACCTTTGACATTCAGCATAAAATGGCTGAATCACCACCTTTCACGGGGCCCGGGTGCTCTCAGCCAGGATGCCACCTTGAAAAACAAATTGTGCCTGTTGCTGCCGTGGTAAGAAGTCCTAGCCCCTTTGTGTCAAAATCAGGCCAAATGGCACCCCTAAAACATTCAAGTCGCCCGATCGGTGGCACTGAAGAAAAATCGCACACCTGCGGATCCGGATGTGTTATGCATAAGCACTAGCATAGTGGTGGTAAAAATTTTCAAGGGTCTTTCAGCATGACTGGTAGCATTCAATCTCTCATTAAATCCGGGACTCGTCTTTGGCTCGACAGCGTCGATCCAACACTCGTGTTGTCAAATTTTGCGATGGGGGTAACGGGTGCAACCAGTAATCCCATCATTATTGCTGACTTGATTAAGACGGGTCGCTTCGACGCAAAACTGCGCGAATTTGCCAAAAACAGTCAGGATGCAGAGACGTCTGCATGGAAGATGACCGATCATCTTGTTTCGGAAGCTGAAACGGTTTTTCGTCCAATCTTTGACAAAACAAAGGGTAACGATGGATACGTCAGTTTTGAACTTGACCCTCTTCTAGAGGACGTTACGTGTTCGTTGACGACTTTAGAGCGAGCGCAACGCTACATTGATCTCGGAATTGCTTGGGCTGAAAACCATCCCAATCGGATGATCAAAATTCCAGCTACTCCTGCGGGACTAGCCTCACTTGAGGCGCTTGCTGCAGCGGGCGTACCGCTAAATGTAACGCTGATTTTTTCAAAGCGTCAGTACCAACAAGCACGTGATGCCGTTTGGCGGGGTGCACAGCGTCTACCAAACCTGAACAGCTTCAAGAGTGTCTATAGCATTTTTGTATCTCGTATCGACGTCTACACCGCCTCTAAATACGCAAATCTATCATCACAGGCTCAGGGACTTGCAGGGATTTTGAATGCGCAAATTCTGTGGCAGGAAAACAACAGTTTCTGGTCAAATAAAAATATGCCGCTCAGACAAGAAATAATATTTGCTAGTACTGGTACAAAAAATCCGTCAGATAAGCCATGGAAATACGTAGCAGCTTTGGCCGGAAGTGACATCCAGACAAATCCCCCGCAAACCAATGACGCCGTAGCTAAGAGCGATGAAATCTTCTCACGAAAAATTGACATGCTCCCAGCAAAATCTGTCGTTGATGAGCTTTTGTCGAAAATTGACTGGCACAAGTTGGAGGAGGATCTGATGAAAGATGGCCTAGCCAAATTCGCAGATCCCCATAAAGCCCTTTTGAGCCTTGTTGCAAGCAAGACTTCTCAGTAACGGGAAACCCCATGGTACATCGCGTTTCCCGGCTAGGTATTGTTGGAATGGGCGCGCTGGGCCAGGCCCTGGAACGGTTTCTGTTGGCCAAGACGTTAAAAGAGCCGAATGCAATCCTATTTTGCGTTAAGGCCTTTGATCTTGAGCAAGCTCTAACGGAGCAATCTCATCAATGGCCTGGAGAAATACCATTTGTCATCTTGTGCAATGGTTACGTCTGGCCAACTATTCAGAAAATTTCGAATAAATTAGGATCGCGCCAAATTCGAATCGGAATGACCACTATCGGAAGTACAATTCAGCCCGACGGTCAGATAAAAATTTTCTCGGAAAACACGATGACAGCATGGGGAAATTGGGGGAGTTCAAACCGATCCCCGATTCCGACAGAACTGGAAACGCTGCACGCTTTTCCTAACTCGGCATGGCACGACGATATTCGGCCACTGATTCGGCAAAAGTGGATTTTAAATGTCGTCATCAACACCCTAGGTGGCGCTTACAGGCTTGCGAGTAATCGCTATGTCTCGTCTCACAAGGAGGAAGCGGAACATCTACTCGAGGAAGCATGTCACTTATCTCGCGTTTTATTCCCCGGTCTTCCTCCAATTCAATCAATGGAAGAGATACGCCAAATTCTCTGGCGACTCGTTCAAGCAACGGGCGACAATGAAAACAGCCTGGCAAAAGACGTTCGCTTGGGTCGCAGAACCGAGAGCGATTTCCTGGCCGGTATGGCGCTAATGCACGAGGGCTACCCCATCCTAAAGCGCTTTCACGCCCTCATTGTAGATCAGCCATCTCCTCCCCGGAGCCATGGCCTCCAATAGTTTCGGGCGGTTGGAACCGGACTACGTACTGCTATCATAAGACGCTCCATAATCATTGACTTTTTATTTAGAAATACTTAAAAGACCGCCAGCTGTTTTATGGTGTTATTAATTATCACAAGGAACCAACCAATGACCTCAAAGCTTCTAACCGTGTCAACGACTCTGCTACTTGCCCTATCAGCATGCGGTCTTGCAGATCAGACCTCCTCTCTCAAGCACTATCCGGCGAAAGGGCTATTGACCTGCGATACTGAAGTATCCCTACCAGGCGACCCTCATGAAAAAGTAAACGCCACGCGAGTCGTATTCTCAACCGATATGACCAAAGCAGACGTCATGACATTTGTAGCTAGGGCCCTAAACCTTGGCACGGGTGAGGAAATTTTTAATGAAGGCTTTCGCTCATCACTGGAAACCTACGAGATCAAGAAGTCTCTGGGGCAATCCCTTGAACTTTACTCCCCTGATACACAAAAGGTCGTTGGAACCATTGATACTTTGAGCGGGACTGATAATCAGATTGTTTTAAAGATCCAGAATTTTTCAAATACACTTAACTGTCGAAGAGTTACCAAGTAACTTTCCGAGATTTTATTAATAAGCAAAGCCCAGGTCTAAGCCCGGGCTTTGATACTTGGATCTACCTTATGCTTTTAATGCTTTGTGAATCGACCCCACAGAAACATCCAGCTCTTCGGAAATATCCTTGTAGCTGCGGCCAGCCGCCCTTAACTCGCGAGCTTTTACGACCAAGTCATCAGTGACTTTAACAGGAGCACCGAGTACAACGCCACGCCGCTTGGCGGCCTCAAGGCCACTTCTGACTCGTGCCACGATTGTGTCTCGCTCAATCTCAGCAATCTCGGCGAAAGCAGCTAACATGGTGCGACGAAATGGGTTCGAATGGCCTAGATTTAAAACCGGCTGAGTCACAGATATAAAACCCACTCCATACTCATCAAGTTCAAGTAACGTTTTGATAGCAACCGTTGCATTGCGGCTCAGGCGGTCAAGTCGGTACACCACAATCGTGTCAATTTTGCGCTGCACAGCCAGACCCAGTAATTCCTTGTATCCTGGCCTATTTTCATGTTTTCCAGAAATACCTTCGTCTTTGATGATGTGAACCGTCTTTGGTTTATTAGGTAGTTCTAACAACCATCTGTCGATGGCCACCTTCTGGCTATCGAGATCCTGCTTATCGGTTGAGACACGGTAATAAATGGCAATCCGATCCATGGAACCTCTTTGCAATTTGACTTACCGACATTTTACCTGAAACGGACTAGGTATTCTAAACCCTACTTTTTCGCCGTTTTTGCGGCATCTTCTTTCTTAAGGTCTGCGATAGCAGCTGCAACATTTTTGGCATCCAGAGCTGGATCTACGTTCTCAAAGTGCTTACGGACGGCGAGATCGCCATCCAAAATGAAAGTCTGGCGCTTAGCCATGGACACTACAGGCATCTTTACATCGTAAGCCTTGATGATTTTACCATCGGAATCACTAATCAAATCAAAAGTCATTTTATGCTGATCGTGAAACTTCTTCTGATCATCAACATTATCGGCACTGATTCCGTAGACCTCAGCGCCCTCATTTCGGATCACCTTAATCGAATCACGAAACGCGCAGGCTTGCTTTGTACAGCCAGGAGTCCCTGCTTTCGGATAAAAAAACAAAACGGTATAACCCTTACCTTTACGGGACTCCAATTTAAATTCCTTGCCATCTTGATTCTTGGCGACGAAAGTTGGTCCTGACTTACCCACAAGTCCATCAGCAAAAGCCATGGAACCAAAAGTCATTGCAAGAGCCATCACGAACTGAAATAAAACCTTCATAAGATCTGTTCCTTCCTATGCGCGGCCGCGCAACATCAAATACCAATAGAGTCTCGGCAGTATAAGCGTTTTCAACCACCACATCAATCGACTCTCTTTTGCCTGGTTCCACGGAAAAGACGGCATCACCTTACCATCGTATCCGAACTCAGCCAGCACTACTTTACCAAACCCTGTCACCAAAGGACAGGACGCATATCCATCATAAATCTTTTTACTCTGGCCACCTGTCATTGCCTGCAATAGATGGTCCACCAGAACCGGCGCCTGCTTGCGTATAGCAGCGCCTGTTTTCGCATTTGGAGCATTGCATGCGTCACCTAAAGCAAAAATATTGCTCCAGCGCTGATGACGAAGCGTAAACGGATCGACATCGATCCACCCTTTACCAGGACCAGCGGCGATACTGACATCACTATCTCTTATCATCAAGGGAGGATGCATGGGAGGAATAAGATGCAAATAATCGTAAGATACTAACTCAAGATCCTTACCCGTTGCCAGATCAGCAAATACAGCGATATTTTCCGTCGGGCGAACTTCAACCAGCTTTTGATTGTAAAACGTCTTAATGCCTTTGCGTTGGATCACTTTATTAAGAACCTCTGCAAAAACAGGAATTCCAAATACCCCGCCTAATGCCGATCGGTACTGAATTTCAACTTGTTCTCGGTTCCCTTTTTTCCGAAGAATTTCATCAGCCAGGTACATGATTTTTTGTGGTGCTCCGGCACACTTAACAGGTGGTGGAGGAAAAGTGAAAATCAATCGTCCAT
This sequence comes from Pseudobacteriovorax antillogorgiicola, assembly GCA_945897695.1. Taxonomy (GTDB): domain Bacteria; phylum Bdellovibrionota_B; class Oligoflexia; order Oligoflexales; family RGVZ01; genus CAMDKS01. The sequence continues at coordinate 13,502 of CAMDGW010000009.1, forward strand.
TTTTTGCACTCTCGATTGCACTTTTGGTCTTTACAACGTAATCAGGTGCATAGATGCAACTCACATTGGGACGGTTAATAGCATCACGCGCACCCGTGATGGCATCCCAGTCCAATTCAACACCAGGCGCCAATACCAACCAGTCGTAGGTCAATATCTTTGAGCTGGCGAGGACCACTACTTTTTGCTCCCCAGATATTTTTAGGGCGGCGTCCTGATGCCATATAACCCCTTCAGGGATTAGGCGCTTCATTGGCCTTGCACTTTCCTCGAAAGAAAAAATCCCAGCACCAACAAGTGTCCACAGCGGCTGATAATAGTGAGTCTGACATGGTTCCACGACTGCTATATCTGCCGCTAGACCTGCTTTTGCTAGACGTGCTGCGACACAAATGCCACCTGTGCCACCACCAACAATAAGTATTTTGTGATGCGATGCCATGGTCATGGGACAGTCCCTGTCAGCCGTTTAGGTTAAAGCTTTTTGCTCCAAGGCAAAACCGACACCCCAAGACCTTCCACAAGGTCGTCACCATAGAAGCAAGGAGAGCTCACGCCAAATTTATTTAAGACCTTATCTGCAGCGTCGTTGTCATCAAAGGCTGCAACCAGAATATACTGGTCGGATTTCTTACTAGCTTCAATAATTTTTGCTTTACAAGATGAGCACCAACTGGCGAATGCCACTAAATCCTTGCCCTTCCACTCAGTCGATATTGCCAAAAAATCCTTGTAAGATATTGCTTTGCAACGCTGAGTATCAGCATAAACTGGCATCCCTGAAAATATTGCGATCAGCACTGCGATAAACCAGTGAGGCATTTCAAAAAGCCCTCATAAAAGCAACAGTCACGGACTCGTTTTGACTTGTATTTTTATTGGCAGCAAAAGCAGCAGACCTTGATACGGTCAGCCTTATCATAGACTGACGTTCGATTTTCGCATCTGCAGTCACAAATGCACTGTGGTTTAGTTTTTGGCTATCCGCCTGAGGTATGCCATCCAGGGATTTCTGGCCTGATTGTTCGCGATTAACGCCAACTAGCACTTTCCCCCGATCACCCCAGCCATACCCAATGGTTACCGTTGAGCGAAAAGTCGTCCCGTTTTTGCTGACTCCAAATTCAGTTTTTCTACTTGCCAAGGGTGACGTCATAGTTTGGGCGAAGCCAGCCTTCCAGTCGAACATCCCGTGCCAAATATCGACCCCAGCGCGCCCCTCAGGGACGCCACTACCAAAAACGTCCAACTGAGCTGGATCATTGTAATCGTACACACTAGTCACGTTACCAGATTTCAAAGCAGCAATTAATTGGACCTGAGGCACACGTTCATCCGCCATGTCTTGCTGAACAAGCGTATACCTTGCCGTGACCATGGGATCACCCCAGCTACTTCGTTCATTCTGGCCGCGCTTATTAACAATAAAAGGAGCTGTCACCGTGGCAAACCCACGGTTCGAAAATGAATGACCTAGAGACACTGTCGTCGTATCTCGAACCTGAGGTCCAAACTCATTGCCAGCCTGTCCATTGACCGTGATCGGGACAAATTCATCTGTGTGAGAAAATCCTGTGTAAGCTTTCCATTTTTCCCATGGATAAAGAATCAGTGGATCATCTCCACCGCTGCCACAGGAAGCACAAGCGTATACGGGTACACTCGACAGGATAGTTGTCAGGGCCCACGTCACACTAACTAAAAAAAATCTCATGACCCACCAACTTCTACTGTGGTGAACCAAGCATCAACCTTGCCATTCACTGTCGCGCTGATCCGGATCCGCCACGATCCCGTCATCGTAAAATAAAGATTTTCAAAACGAAACTTTGACGGCACTTCGCCAAACGGTGAAACAATCGGCTGGATATTGCCCGTCCCATGTCCATGCTGAGGCATATCCGCAACTAGGGATACGCCCTCAACTGAGGAGGCTAGATTTCCGTTCTCATCCGCAAAAAGAATGATGCCCCGCATTTCCATAAACTCTTCGTCGCTAAACCGAGGACTCTGATCCCATGTAAGTTCTGCCTGCCATCCTGATTTCTCGGCTAGCTGCAGACCATCCTGATGCTTGGGTAATGGTGCTCCTTTTTTTTCATCGCAAGCGGCAATCAAAAAGATCGAGAAAACCGTCATAAAAATTAGTGAAAATCTTTTCACGGATCCTCCTGACAATAGAAAACAAATATTACTGGCGTTCAACCGAGACTTCAAAAGCGCCTGAATCTCCATCTTCCAACTCAAGACGAACCTCCCAGTCCCCGGGCATGGTGAAGTTAACACGAGTCAGTTTGCGGCACCCGTCTGAGACATCTCCTAACTGTACCGGAGTTGAGCCATGGTTATGATCTGGCATCCAAAGTTTGACTTTCTTTACCACTCCAACGCTCTCACCACAGAGCTCAAACTCTGTGGTTTTTCCAGTCACTCGCTCGTCACTGGTTTCAAGAGTGAAATCATGACCACCTCTTGTTTTGGCTTCGTAGATTGCGGCTTCCATCTGACTGGAAACCAGCATTCCAAAAATCACCAAATAAATGTTCTTATTCTTGTTCATTCTCAATCCTCCGATGCATCTAATGATTGTTTGATATCGAGCAACATCTGGTACAACTCGCTTCTCTGTAACCCAAGACCACCTAATTCTTTCAGGAGATCCTTCAGTGACTTACCTGCAGCAAATCCTCGTCGCGCAGCCTGTTGAACATGGGTCGCAACTGACTGCATTTCTTCCCCTGCGTCACTCTGTGATGATTCTCCGAGGTGAACCATCACAACAGCTTCACCTTTGAGAATGGAGTGATTTCTGACCCATTCGACAGCCTCAGCCACTGGCATCGTCTCAATTTCTTCATACAATTTTGTCAGCTCACGCCCTATGGAAACTTCTGCGTTGGGATGAATTTCAGCAATTAAACTGAGCGATGTCTCCAGTCGACGGGTTGGTTCAAAGTACACGATAGACGATCTCGAAACCGTCCAACTCTGAATTTCCCGGCGAAGATCAGACTCCTTGGTTGGCAAAAACCCCACAAACATGACCCGATCTGAGGGAAGACCTGAGGCTGAAATTAGGCTGGTAAGAGCACTTGCACCCGGTACCGGATGGACTTTGATCCCTTGTTTTTTGGCAAGGTTTACTAACCGGTAACCGGGATCCGCCACACATGGCGTACCAGCATCCGATACTAGGGCTAGGGTCAATCCATGAGCTTTCAATCGCTCAACCAGCTGTTCGCTGCGCGTAACCTCGACGTGGTCATGGTAACTAATTAATTCTTTTCCATTAATGCCAAAGTGCGTCAGGAGCTTCCTGGTGTTACGGGTATCTTCTGCGGCAATAAGATCCACATGACGCAGCGTCGCCAGGGCACGCGGAGTCATATCATCAAGATTCCCGATTGGTGTCGCAACAATAAAAATAGCTGGGTCAGCCACGGTTCTGCATAATCCTAAGAAGTCAAATATCCATAATGGAACGAACTCCACCATATACCCGCCTTCCGAAGGCGAACAATAGGGAATTTGATTTCTGGAAGGCCGTTAAGAACTGTGCTATAGTTACTTTTAGCTCGGGGTGTTGGCTAATTATTTGCCGGAGAACCGATGCTTATACAACAGGGAGCCAGATTTCCGAGACGGTGTGCAAGCCTCCCGCTCTGCGTTAGGAGGAAGCCTGAAGTTCCGGTCGATGGCACCCACCTATTAGACGGTGGGTTTTCCTGGCCTGGTTAAGCGACACCCCGAGTCCTATCTTGAAAAACTTACTCTACTTTCAGAGACTTCACGCCAGCTAGTTGTGGAAAGCTCACTCCGGCTCGATACTCAATATCAGATATTGTGACCACGTAAGATTGCCATCTTTGTGGTAATCGTATGGAATTAAAGCCTTTTTCCTGCTCCAGACAGTTGCTTTCGCGATTTGCCAATGGGTCAAGTCCATCTGCAGTCAAATTAGGCATGATGACGGCGATATATCCAAACGGAATTTTTGCGTGTTCGTTGTCATAGACAGCAATAACTTTGTAAAAATCAGTGGGAACCTTGATCTCCCTATTGGGACCAATTCCTTCGCGACCATCACGCAAAATCCCACCGGCAAAAGACTGAAGCTTATAGCCATTCGACTCCACGATGGCACGACCATACTCCTCAAGGTCCTTCCAGATACCCCGGTTTAAGAAGGCCGTCTGAGGGGCCATATTACTCATAAAAAATGTGGCATCATTATCTTCCTGGGAGTTTGACCTATCAGCCGCAGGACTCTGGTGACCTTTATCAAAACAAGTATTGCGGTAATGATCAGGCATGACTCCTGAGCTGCCCTCTGTTACCTCGAAGAACGTATTTAAAATTTCATCGCCTCGGAAATTATTCTGTCTGCTGACGTGCCCAAGATCTGCTTTAACAAGCTGCCAAGCGGTCCAAGCTGGCAGCTTAGCTTTACTATCAAACGAGACGACAAACTGCTCACGGGAGAGATAAACATCGGCATTCATGGCTATTGCGTTGGGGAGCATTTTTGGAAGCCCGCCCGCAACGTTGCGGTTTCCAGTCAAATTGATTTCACCGACTACCATGGCGCCACCGATATTTCGCGGACTTACAATGGATTCATTTAGCTCATCTTTCAGTCTGGACATTCTTTGATCACGGCTACGACAGCCAACAGACGTTAGCGCGACAGCAACGACCAACAACGTTTTTACCTTAAATTTCATGTCCATCCTCCCAACAAACCTAGGGGCTTGAGTACAATTGCACTGCAACAGGTATTTGATACTTCACCTATCAGCAAGCCTTATGCCACACGTTCGTCCGGATAAATCCCAATGATTTCAGGTCACAAGAGGCCGACCAGAATCCCCAGTGTCAAAAAACCATTCACAGGTGTCAGCCCGTCTAGCAGAGCCCTAGCAAAGAGACTAAGCATGCGCCGATCCCCAGTCTTAAAGGCTTGATGGTGACTACTTTTTAATTGCAATATTAACCATTTACCCATTGCCCACCAGGGCTTCGACGAGTAAACTCGTTAGCCACCGGAGGTCAATCATCATGAGCTTTTCACGACGTATCTCGTCAGTGCAGCCATCACCGACCCTTGCGCTGAATGCAAAGGCAGTCCAGTTAGCGAAGCAGGGCCACAAGGTTCTAAATTTTGCTGTGGGCGAGCCGGACTACCCAACGCCAAAAGTGATTGTTGACCGCGCGATTGAGAGTCTCAAAGCTGGACGAACAAAATACACACCCGCAGGCGGTGGTCCAGAACTTCGACAAGCGATCTCAGAAAAACTAGAACGAGATAACGGACTCACATTCGATCCTGCCCAAATTGTTGTAGGCGCTGGTGCCAAAGAAATCTTGTTTCACACTTTTTTAAGTCTGATCAACGACGGCGATGAAGTGATCCTAACAACGCCTTGCTGGGTAAGCTATGCTGACCAAATACGTGCAGCGGGGGGCGTACCCGTACTGATTCCTGTTCCCGAGCATGGGCGCATTCCTTCGACAGAAGAAATTTTAAAGTACGCATCACCCAAGACAAAAATATTTGTTTTTAACTCACCTAATAATCCATCCGGCTATATCCTGACTGAAAATGAGCTCAAGGAACTCGGAACTTTTCTTGCTAAACAAGGCTGGTGGGTCATCTCAGACGAGATTTATGAATACATGAGTTTTGATGTGCCACATCAAAGTCTTCTGAAAGTTTGCCCTGACCTTAGACCAAAATTCATTTTGGTAAACGGACTGTCGAAAGCGTTTGCCATGACGGGCTGGCGCGTCGGTTATTGCGCAGCACCGCAAGAGGTAGCCACTATGGTGAAATCTCTGCAAAGTCACAGCTCCACATGTATCCCAGGATTTATCGAAGACGCAGCTGTCTTAGCGCTCAAGCATGGGCAATCACTTATGGCTGAAGATATCGCAAAGCTCCGCCACCGTCGGGATACGGCCGTCAAACTTTTGGACTCTTTGGGAGACATCAAGTACATGTTTCCGCAAGGTGCTTATTATATCTTTGTAGACATCCGCGACAAGCTGCGCGATGGCGATACGAGCTTGAAATTCAGCGATCGACTTTTGCAAGAACATTACCTGGCACTTGCGCCCGGTGAAGCGTTCGGTGCGCCAGGGTTTTTGCGACTAAGTTATGCCACCGACGAAGCGACCATTAGCGAAGGGATTAAAAGACTTCACAAAGCCCTTGTGGGCTAGAACACGTAACAATAACCCGACAGAGAATTTAGCGAAAGAATAGTTAAGAATCATGAGCCTTTTAGAAAAGTCAGAAATCGTCAAAAAAGAATTTGAAGGTGATCGTGCCAAAGCTGTAGCCGAGGCAAAACCAGAGGCCGTCGAGTCTTTGCGCCTAGCTTATCTTGGTCGTAAGGGAAAAGTCACAGCCCTTATGGAGGACCTAAGAAACGTCTCGAAAGAAGACCGGCCTGCAGCTGGAAAAGCTGTCAATGCGATTAGGCAAGCCATCGAGGGTTCCATTGACGAACTCAAGTCCCAAGCCAGAAGCTGGGAGCTGACCGCCATTCTCAATCGTGAGCCTCTCGATGTCACCCTACCAGTAGGCGAAGGCCAGCAGATGGGTTCGATACACCCGGTCTCGCTCATGCGCCAACAACTCATTAAAGTATTTCGCTCGCTAGGATTCACGGTAGTTGATGGACCTGAAATCGATTTTGATTTCTTCAATTTCTCCGCGTTGAATATACCCGATCATCATCCTGCCCGAGACATGCAGGATACGTTCTATGTTGATACGCCCGAGAAAATGCTATTAAGAACACAGACGTCTAACATTCAGATTCATACTATGTTGAACGAGCGCCCCCCGCTGCGAATCATTGCTCCTGGCCGAGTATTCCGTTGCGATAGTGACATGACGCACACTCCAATGTTTCATCAGATCGAGGGCTTTGTTGTCGATGAGAACATTACTTTTGCGCACCTTAAAGGAACCGTCGATACATTTTTAAAGGCAATCTTCGGATCGACGCTAAAGACTCGCCTGCGGCCGAGCTTCTTCCCTTTTGTCGAGCCGGGAGCAGAATTTGACGTCGAATGCGGCGTATGCAAAGGCAAAGGGTGCCGAACTTGTAAAGATACTGGTTGGATCGAAATTGGCGGGTGTGGAATGATTCATCCAAATGTATTTGAAGCTGTTGGCTATGATAGCAGTCGATATTCAGGATTTGCATTTGGATTTGGAATAGACCGCATTGCGATGAACCGTTTTGCTTTACCTGATCTACGACAGCTGTTTGAGGGAGACTACGAGTTCCTTGGTCATTTTCCGCTTCACAGCAATTAGGCATGACAACAAAATCTGAAAATTTGATTTCGGGATAACTTATGCAGATTTCCATAAATTGGCTAAAAGACTACATCAACCTCGATGGTATTTCCGTTGAACAAATCTCGGCCACGCTAACCGACATTGGATTAGAAGTAGAAGCCGTTCAAAAATCAGCAGCGTTCGGCGACACCGTAGTCGTTGGCCGTATTATCGATGCTGTCAAGCACCCCAATGCGGATACTCTTAGAGTCTGCAAGGTTGATGTGGGCAAACCAGAGCCCCTGCAAATTGTTTGCGGCGCGCCCAACGCGCGGATTGGTATTGACGCTTGTGTTGCCCTGGTTGGCACGTCTTTGCCTGGAGACTTCAAAATTAAGGAAGCCAAAATCCGCGGCGAAGAAAGCTTTGGCATGATGTGCTCGGCCAAAGAGCTGGGCCTAAGTGAGGGTCACGATGGTATTATTGAGCTTCAGACGAACTATAAGCCTGGAACCCCAGTCATCAAAGTGCTTGGACTTGACGACGTAACCCTCACGTTAAACGTCACGCCCAATCGCGCAGACTGCCTTGGCCATGTTGGCGTTGCGAGGGATCTCTGTGCGCGACTTGGTAAGCCCCTCAAAATGCCGACGGCTGTTGTAAAGTCACCGAACGGATCATCCAAAGATATTAAAGTCGACATCAACACCGACCGCTGTGGCCGCTTCACCGCGTTGGCGATCAAAAACATTCGCCCGGTTAAATCACCGGCATGGCTCAAACAGCGCGTTGAAGCTGTCGGCATGCGATCAATTAACCTGATTGTCGATGTTACTAACTACGTCATGCTCGAGCTTAATCACCCTATTCATGCCTATGATGAGCGTGACGTTAAGGGGCGGCACTTCATAGTCCGCGAAGCCAAAGAAGGTGAAGTTTTTACAACCTTAGATAACGCAGAACGCAAATTAAAAAGCGGCGACATTCTAATCTGTGATGCTCAGCGCCCCATTGGCCTTGCGGGAATCATGGGGGGCCTCAACAGCGAAATCAAAGAGGACACTACCGGACTTATTCTTGAGGTTGCTTGGTTCGATCCACATTCCGTTCGTGCAACGTCTCGTCGTTTGGGCATTCACTCCGAAGCGTCTCATCGTTTTGAACGTGGGGTTGATATGAAAAACGCAGATATGGTAGCTCGCCGATTTGCGGAGGTATTACAAAACTGCGTCACAGAGCTAAACGCAGCTGGCGGAAGCCTTCCCACTCCAGAAATTGCAGGAGACTTGGTCGATAACTTCCCCGTTAAACCACAGCCAAGGCTTATCGCCCTGCGTGTCAGCCACGCTAAAAACTTCTTAGCGAGCCCGCATCTAACTAGTGATCAGATCAAGAAAATGTTTGAAAGCCTTCAAATTAAGCTTGTCGATCAAGCCCAAGACCGTATGGTTTTTGATATCCCGTCCTGGCGCATCGACATCGAGCGCGAGTGCGACCTCATCGAAGAGATCGGTCGCCTACAAGGCTATGACAAAGTTCCCTACGAACTTCCTAAAATGTCGCTTGAGCCTACCGCTGAAGACTCGCTGGTCGACTTCATCGAGTCTGCCCGCACTGAGATGGCCGCTCGGGGCCTCCGCGAGACAATTAGCTTTCCTTTTTGGTCGGACGACGACGCCAAGAGACTTAGACTCCCAGATGGCCACCCATTGGTGCCTTCACTAAAACTGGCAAACCCTATTGCAGAAGACCAACGGTGGATGCACACAACGCTTGCTTGCGCACTTATCAAGGCAGTTCAAAACAATAACCGCCACGGGGTCAAAGGGGCTCGTCTGTTTGAAATGGGACGAGGCTATTTTGACTTTAACGCCAAACCACTTAACCGCACGGCGTTCAGCCTATTCAAAAGCCTTGACCGCAAGGGGCGACACTTGAGTCTTCGTGCCCGCGAAGAGAAAAATCGTCCGACCGAACGCCACTGGATTGCAGGCATCATCGACCAGCCTTGGGTACATAAATCCTGGAACACACCAGAAGTCCCAGCTTCATTCTTCCAGGTCAAGTCGCTTGTCCTTTCCTGGCTTAAAGGGTTTGGCGTTACAGATGTACAGATAAATCGGATTGAAAAAGATGCAGTCCCGTTCCTGCACCCAGGAGCGTCCGCTTATGTTTTTGCAAAAGGCCAAGTCATCGGCTGGCTCGGTGAACTTCACCCAGAAGTCACTCTTGCCTATGACTTAGAACCCACAAAGGCTCCATTGCTGTTTGAGCTCGACTTGGAATCGGTATTGGATGCAAGCAGTAAGCGCGCGAAAATCCAAACCGAATCCTACAAATTTCCACCTAGCACTCGCGATCTCGCTTTGCTTGTTGATACAGACCTAAGCCACGATGCCATGGCCTCTGCCATCGCCAAATTCCCACAAAAACGCTATCTTCACGAATGGAGGATTTTTGATGTCTTCCAGGGGGCAAATATTCCAAAGGGCAAGAAAAGCGTGGCTTGGTCTTTTAGTTTTCGTTCTCTAGAAAAGACCCTGACTGATCAGGATGTTGAAGGCGAATTCAAGAATTTAACTGGATATCTGACCACCACATTTAAGGCAGAACAGAGGTAATTATGCGGCTAAGTATTGTTTTTTTGATAATCGCTTTAGGTTCGAATGTAGTTGAAGCCTCAGAACTAGCAAAAATTGATGATGTCGTCATTACTACGGACTCTTTTGCGTCTGCGTTAAAAGCTCTCGGCCCCCAAGGTGAAATGGTGGCTGCAAACCCCGAACTACGTAAACGCTTCCTTGACCATGTCATTAATAGCCAGCTTGTTGCCCGCAAAGCCAAAGCTGAGGGTTTTGATAAGGATCCTGCGTTTCAGGCGCGCCTGGCCGATGTAACTGCCCAGCTGCTCGCTGGTGAATATATGGACCGACTGGTCGAAAAAAAATCAAGCGAGAAGGAAATAAAAGCCTGGTTTGAACAAAATCAAATCCTCTTCTCAACAAAAGAGATCCGGGCCATGCACATTCTCTGCGAAGACGAGTCGACAGCCCTGAAGGCTCTGGAAGAGGTGAAAAAGTCGCCGAAGGACTTTGAGAAGATTGCCAAAAAATATTCCAAAGACAAAACGATTGATCTAGGTTTCTTTGGTCACGGCCGCATGGCTGCAGAGTTTGAGAACGCGGCCTTTGCAACTCCGAAAAACAATGTTTATGACAAACCCGTCAAAACTACTTTCGGATGGCACATCATTAAAGTGACGGATATCAAAGGCGACAAGCCGGTGAAATATGATGCAATAAAAGTGGAAGTCACAAAAAAATACCGGCAAAAGGTCCAAGAAGATTTCATTCATGAAATTCGTGAAAAAAGTAAAATTGCGATCAACGAACAGCATCTGAAGGAAATCAAACTCCCGTGAAAGGAGTCGTTTTAGGCGACTTATTCTTGGCAATTCGGCTT
>CAMDGW010000010.1 GCA_945897695.1 Pseudobacteriovorax antillogorgiicola
CGCCTTAATAATGAGCAATCCAGTCTTGGTCAATCCTCCAACGAGACATAATCGCTGTAAAATATGACGGGACAAAATCGCTGTAAAATTTCGACGAGACATATTCCCTGTAAAATTTTAACGAGACAGAATCCCTGGTTACTCCACAAACACTTCAAATGACTCAATTCGAAAAGTGGTGTCCAATCCTCCGGTAATTATTGCCTAAAAACGAAATTTTTAAGATTAGCTTCGAAGCCACCGATGACATCCTTAGAGGCGTCCGTATCACTTTCAATGAAAGAGGTCGTTTCTAGGGGGAAATGATGAGAGTCATAATTTTAACTTTTGGTCTGTTTATTACCGGATTTAACATCATGTCCTGCTCCCAACAGGAATTTTCTGGAGATAGCGGTTCTAATTACGCTTACAAGAATGGCAAAAACGGCCCTAAGAAACCTGGAACAAGTGATGGTACTAAGGATGATCCCTCAAATCCAAACAGCACAGCAGGAAATCCTTTAACGCCAGACGATGGTGGGAAGGTTCAGCTTATTGACGCAGAGCTTACGATCACTAGAAATGGTGACGGGGCACATTTTCAAAACTGCATGAAGGGAAATATTGAGGGTCAACCAGCCGTAGACCTTGGCTGCAATCGTCCGGCTCCTTACCCAAGCTCTTATGGGGGCGCTAACCCGGTAAAGTCGGTAAAAATCAAACTCAAAACAAACACATGCAATGTTCTTAAACTTTCCATGAATTCAAATTCTGGAAGTGGAAGTTATCCGAATATCACAACTGCAAGTTCTGTTTACTCGACGGCGACGAAGCCTGCAATAGGTCCTGGGTATTTAGTCGACAAGATTACTGGGGGTTTTGCGGTTTCGGCAAACGACAACAATGACGGTAATTGGGGTGATTTGAGTCTTTCAATTACGAGCGCTAACTCAGCAAAGATAAAGTTCACCATAGAGGGTAGTGGCGTTCCTTGCCCTTAAGCTTCAGCTATCAAGTTTCAAAATTGCGGTAAATGCTGATTGTGGAATCTCCACAGAGCCAATCTGCTTCATGCGTTTTTTGCCTTCTTTTTGTTTTTCAAGAAGCTTTCGCTTACGGGAAATGTCGCCACCGTAGCACTTGGCCGTAACATCCTTGCGCAATGCTGAAATAGTTTCCCGTGCAACAAATTTGCTACCGATCGCAGCTTGGATGGCAATCTGAAACATCTGGCGCGGTAGGAGCTCTTTTAATTTTTCGCAGAGCTGACGGCCTCGGCTTGCCGCATAGCTTCGATGAACAATACAGGATAGAGCATCAACGGCCTCAGCATTCACCAAAATATCAAGTTTAACCAGATCACCTGCGCGGTAGTCTAATAACTCGTAATCCATGGAGGCGTAGCCGCGTGACATTGATTTCAGCTTGTCGTGGAAGTCAAAGATCATCTCGTTCATTGGGATTTCGTAAGTCAAGCGAACCCGCTTGGACGTGGTGTAATCCATTCCTTTTTGTGCGCCGCGACGTTCCTGAAGCAGTTTTAGTAAGACGCCTAGATATTCTTCTGGCGTGTGGATCGTCATCGTTACATAAGGTTCTTCAAAGGTCGCAATTTTGGTTGGGTCAGGGAGCTTTGCTGGGTTTTCAATCTCTAGCATGTCTCCTTCAACCGTATGAATTTTATAAACTACGGTCGGCGCGGTGAAAATCAGATCGAGGTTATACTCGCGCTCGAGCCGCTCCTGTATAATATCCATGTGAAGAAGCCCGAGAAATCCGACGCGGAACCCAAAACCCAAGGCGTTTGAGCTCTCTACTTCGTAAGTCAAACTTGAGTCATTTAGTGTTAACTTTTCAAGGCTATCTTTTAGAGCTGGGTAATCGCTCGATTCAACCGGGAATATACCGCCGAACACCATCTGCTTTGCGGGTTGAAATCCGTCCAAGGGTGACGTGGCTGGTTTAACGGCATCAGTGATAGTGTCTCCAACCCGAGTATCAGCAACAGCTTTAATAGACCCTGACACAAATCCCACTTCTCCGCAGGAGAGCCCTTCCACCTCAACGCCTTTTGGCATTAGTTTTCCAATTTTTAAAACCTCATAGGATTTGCCAGTCGACATCATCTGCATCCTCTGGCCTTTTTTGATGACACCATCTTTGACCCGGATTAGCGAAACTGCGCCCAAGTAAGGATCAAACCAACTGTCAAAGATCAGCGCACGCAGACGCTCGTTATTGTTATCTGCTGGCGGTGGAATTCTTAGGACCACGGCCTCCAAAACATCTTGAATCCCAATCCCGGCTTTTGCCGAGCATCTAACCGCCTCAAGAGCATCGATTGCCAGTTCATCTTCAATTTCTTGGGCTACCCGGTCAGGATCGGCAGATGGTAGGTCAATTTTATTGATCACAGGAATCAGTGCCAGCTTGTTCCGCATCGCTAGCTGTACGTTTGCCACGGTTTGCGCTTCGACGCCTTGACTGGCGTCTACGATCACGAGTGCGCCTTCGCATGCAGAGAGACTTCGCGAAACTTCATAGGAGAAGTCCACGTGGCCTGGAGTATCAATTAAGTTAAGTTGGTAGACGTGGCCATCTTTAGCCTTGTAGCGCATGCAGCAGGTTTGAGCCTTGATAGTGATGCCCCGTTCCCGCTCCAGGTCCATGGAATCTAAGACTTGGTTGGTCATTTCCCGGTTGGACAAAGTTCCGGTGAACTCGATTAGGCGGTCTGCCAGGGTGGACTTTCCGTGGTCAATATGGGCGACAATGCAAAAATTTCTAATATATTTAGGATCTTGCATTTAATTTACCCCCTGGAGTTCTCGAAGGGCCCTATTCTGCTTAAAGCTTTGGCTTACTGCAACCGAAAACCCTCTCAACCCTAGCATTTGTAAGACTTTTGGAGTTTAAGGTGGAGAGTTACCCATGTTTAAAATCTGTACATTAGCTTGTGCTATTTTGGTAATCGGTTGCGCTACGACGCCTGAACCTCAAATGGTGGAGTCGAAAGTTGTGTCTCCGGCCTTTTATACTCTCAAAGAGGGGGCCGTCATCCCAAACAAGGCTCCACTGCCTAGTCAGACTAAAATCTTTGTAAACTGGACCTACTCCGACGGAGGCAAAAGTTCTCAGGAAGGATTTAGAGGCTGGGACATTGATCGTGATGGCAATTTTGACATGCTTGAGGCTCTGGACGCTGAAGGTAAGCCTTACATGTGGGCCTATGATTTTGATGGCAACGGAGTCATCGATGCGGTGGCAGATAGCTCCACAAAAAAAGCAAAAATAAATTCAGCTCAAGGTGGCGACTTGCCATTTGAAGTTGCGCATCATTAAGTCTAGCTTTTAATGAAGTTTGGTAACGCGGCCGGTGACGTTGGAACGGGCTATAATTTTTTTCAGATTATGCTCAGCGTCGTCTGAGTTGGCAAATAGCCCAATTCGTACATGAAATACCACCTGACCACTGCGTCGCATGGGTGTATAAAATCCGTCAATTCCTCGATCTTTTAGCCTGAGTAACATGGACTCGGCATCGGCCTGCGATTTTACCGTTCCAAGTTCAATGGTGTAGCGGGTAGAAACCTTTGGAGGTGCGGCGGGTCCGTCGCTCGAAGGAGCTGATCCGCCCACGCTTGTATAAAAAAGGGGTTTTTCTTCGCCAATTTTGGCTGCAGTTGCAGCGACTGGGGATAGTGTTTCAGTTTTCGCGGTTGTTGCGGTTTTTTGGCGGATGCGTTTACTACCTGCCGACACAGAAAACACGCCAATAAAAATCCCCAAAAGGAGTGTGGCTGCGATGGCAATAGTTTTCTGCATGAGGTACCTGTATAGTGACGCTGTGTTTACCCTCGATTATAGGCGAGAAGTTCGCTTCTTCACAAGGCCGGAGTTTGAGTCTGATGAGCCGTAGCTACATTGAAATTGACGGGGTTGAGACCAATAACCTCAAGGGAATAAACGTAAAAATCCCTTTGTATGAGCTGACATCTGTCACGGGAGTTTCAGGAAGCGGTAAGAGCTCTCTTGTATTCGATACGATTTATGCGGAGGCCTATCGCCGCTATGTGGAAAGCCTTAGTAGCTTTGCTCGACAATATTTGAAAGCCATGCCTAAGCCTAAAATCTCTGGAGTGCGTCAACTCCCTCCGGCAATCGCTGTTCAGCAGGCTAGGTCAGGCGCTAATAATCGCTCGACGGTTGGTACTTTGACTGAGCTTCATGACATTTTGCGTGTCGTGTATTCTTTGGTTGGGACAATCGTCTGTTCTGGCTGCGGTCGAAGCGTCGAAAAAGCCGATCCTGACCGCATGGCAACCGAGATTGCCTCCAGTTTGGCCGGAGACAAAGTGCTCATGGTCGCTCCAGTGGATGCATGGGAAAATGTTTCAGACAAAGATCTCAAGTCCCTTCTTCAAGGTCAGGGCTTTACAAGACTTTGGGTGAAAGGAGACATCGTACGTCTTGACGAGGTCAAAAAAATTGACCGCGAACTCGCATGGGTGGTTGTTGACCGAATTACGGTAGCAGAGGATTCTAGAAAGCGTCTTGCAGAGGCTTCGAGTCTGATTTTGAAGCTAGGCCGAGGTCGCGCTGGGGTCGTTGGCTCTGATGGCAAACTGTTGGAGTTTTCCAAGCGTCTTGTTTGCTGCGGAATTCAATATTCAGAACCGATGATGGCGCTATTTTCCTTCAATCATCCGATTGGTGCATGCGGAACCTGTCAAGGTTTTGGAAGCAGCACTGAACTTGATGCATCTAAGATCATACCTGACAAGTCGTCAAATTTAGCGGATCAAGGCGTAGTTTGTTGGAACTTTGGAGAGCACGTTGTTGCCTACAAAGATGCGCTGAAATCGGCAGCTTCTAAAAAGTGGGACATCAAGAAAAAGAAATTTTCCGACTACACACAGGAACAAAAAGACTGGCTTTGGGCCGGTGACAAAAAATATTTCGGCGGCATCAATGGTTATTTCCGCTGGCTTGACTCGAAGCGCTATAAAGCCCACTACAGAATTCATGCGTCGCGTTTTCGCAAATACGTAATCTGCCCAGAGTGTCACGGTCAAAGGCTAAATCTAAAAGCAAGATCAATCCGAGTGTTGGGCCAGTCAATTAATGAGACTGCAAAAATTAATATCGCGGATCTTTTGCGGTGGTTTGACAGTATTGAAAAATCTAAGCTTAAAGCACTTGAGGGTCGAGAGTCAGGTGGACAGGGGCTGGAAGAGGCAATCCTTGAAGCTAGGTCAAGGCTTGACTACCTGATGAAGATGGGGCTTTCCTATCTCTCCCTTGACCGCAGCGCCAAGACACTTAGTGGCGGCGAGCTGCAAAGAATCAATATGTCGCGGTGTCTGGGATCGATTTTAACTGAGACATTGTTTTGTCTAGATGAGCCGACTGCAGGGCTGCACGCACGGGACAGTGAAAATTTACTTGGCGTGATTCGCGAGCTGCAGGGGCAGGGCAACACAGTAGTAGTGGTGGAACACGAACGGACTATTATCAACGGCTCAGATCATTTTATCGAAATCGGTCCAAAAGCTGGTCACGAGGGTGGCTATCTTGTATTTGAAGGGCATCCCAAAGACCGCAAGAGACTGAAAAGCTACGAGGATCTTCCTGCGGTGCCGATTGATACTAAACTGACAAAGTTTATTCATCTGAAAAACGCCAAAATTCATAATCTAAAAAATGTTGAAGTTAAAATTCCTGCAGGCAAAGTGACAGCCGTATGCGGAGTCTCTGGTAGCGGAAAGACAAGTCTGATTCGGCATACTTTGTTTCCTTTGCTTGAAGCAAGCTTTGCTAAAATGGCAGGTGGTCCAGAGAAAGAACTTCCGGGGGACGTCTCAGGAACTGTTGGGCCAGAAAGTGTAATCAAGCTTCACGACAATGTTTTGATGGTCTCGCAAGTAGCCCTAGGACGAAGCAGTCGAAGCACCATTGCTACGTATCTTGACGTGATGGACCATATTCGAAAAATCTTTTCTTCTCAGGAAGGTGCCAAAAATCTTGGCCTAACCCCGGGATCTTTTAGCTTCAATAGTCCGGGTGGCCGTTGTGAAACGTGTCGCGGTCTGGGCAGGGTGGTTGAGGATTTATCGTTTCTTGGCGAAATGGAAATTATCTGTCCAGCCTGTAACGGAGCAAGATTTCAAGAGTCTGTTCTCTCTGTGCAGTACAAAGCCAAAAACTTAATAGATATTCTGGCGATGACAGCTAGCGAAGCGCGCACGTTCTTTTTTGATCATCGTGCCATCTCTGAATGTTTAGATGCAGTCCTTAAAGTTGGCATGGGCTATGTCACCCTTGGCCAGTCGACGAGCTCTTTCAGTGGTGGTGAGGCTCAGCGTTTAAAGCTCGTGCAGATAATGCGTGATGCAAAAAAAGGAAAGCCAGGAATTCTTATTTTTGACGAGCCAACCACAGGCCTTAGTGACGTAGACGTTGCGAGTCTGCTATCCCAATTTAAGGATTTAGCCAAGGCAGGGCATACGGTTATTGTGGTGGAACATCATCTGGATGTTCTCCGTCAAAGCGATTGGCTCATTGAAATGGGACCAGATGCGGCAGCTCGTGGTGGTGAAGTCGTACACTGCGGAGAGCCAGCTGGTCTCAGAGATAATAAGCAAAGCGTGACCAAGAGGTTTTTGTTTCACTGACCGGTAAGGTAGAATTGAGGTTCACTCAATTTGATGGCTCAACCTCATGAGAATCATGGTTGAAAAAGTAAGCATCATCTACCCAAAGAAGCAGTGGAAGCGTGTAAGGATAAAAAAGCTGACGATGTCTGCAGCTTTGAATCACCACATGGCAAGATGGACGGCAAGTGGTTCGAACATAAGGGTATGCGACTTCACTGCAGACCGTCCAATCCTCCAGCTAACCATGGCGAAGGTCGTGGAGCAGAGGGTAAGGAAGATAAACCTGCGGCAAAGTGATTTTCATGCTCGGATTGCAGCACAAAATTGATCATATGCGGTGTGAAAAAAAATGAGTGAGACTCAGTCCCGTGCATATTCTATCTGGAGATGAGCAGACGTCAATGTGAGCGTAACGGGCAATAGAATTGTCTTAAGGCGTATTTAAATAGGCGTGGAGCGCGTCAATATCATTCTTTAGGTGCGGGAGAGCTGGCATGATGTGGCTCTCTCGCTTTGGTTTATAACCATCGGGATATTTTGCGTAGAGAATACGCGCGGTAAGCAGTTCTTTCGACGATCCATAAACATCTGGACCCTGACTTCCTGGATGCTTTGGGTTTGCCGCGTGGCAAACGGTGCAATTTGAAAGGTAGACAGTCTTGCCGCGAGCAATGAGTTTTGCTTCGGGGGACTCGTTCTTTGCTTCCGGGGAGCTGCTACTTTCGCAGCGGCAGCCCCCTAGAAGTCCAGAAATAAGAAGGATTGATAGAAGTCGAAAGATCACGGTTTAGATTCCTGGAATTATTAAGCCATCGCGTAGAGCACGGCAAATAACACCGCAGTAAGTCCTAATCCAGCGTGGATTACGCCTTTTACCGACGCCAGGGGACCAAGCTTTCCTTTGATTGCATTGGCTTCAAGCAGCGCAATAAGCACAGTCGCAGCACCTAGGGCCGTCGTGTAGTTAGGAACAGAGCCATCGGTAGGTGGCGCGAGAGTTAGGTGAGACGCTGCGCCCATGAAAAATAACATCGGGATCGAGAACATCGTGTTCGAGCGGGATGCAAGAAGTGCGGAAGCACCTTTTGCTGCAGCATCCGGCAAAGCTGGCTTACCCTGCGCAACATTAGTCGTCGACTCAATCACGACCTTTTGACAGGGCCAGATGATCAGCCAAACGTTTAGGAACATGAGTGTGGCAATAATGGCTCCGACAGAAATGAACAGTCCAAAGGAGGTTTTCATGGCGTCTCCACCAACTCTACTTCCCCAAATGGACAGCATGATCACGCCTGTGATGAAGGTGAACATGGCACCCCAACGAAACCACCATAGGGCCCTCGGCACAAGCTTTTGAATCGCATTGGACTTGGTGGCAGCATCAGTCTCGCCAAAAAATGGCACCTGAGTGAAGTTGAAATAGTAAAGGTGGCCGATCCAGATAATTCCAAATACGTAGTGCAGCCAACGCATCAAAAAATAAATGATATCTGTTGATTCCATGTAACGAGCTCCTTGAGTTTGATGAAGACCAGGGCCGATGAGACCCGTCGAATGCCTTACTATTCCAAATGTTGATTGATTTTGGAAACTAAAAATACCAAGTGATTTCGATGGCTTATTTTTTGATCAGGCTTATTGGCCTTGGTTTGAGTGACGGCTATTAAGAGCCGTCCAAAGGTTCATTTTTAAAACAAGGCGCCTTGACCTCCGGATCTTCCGAGGGGGTAAAGAGTCCAATGTTCCCTAAAATAGTTTAAAATCAGTAGCATCCATTCAATTTCTCTCCTTTTGCAAAGGAAGGGCCCCCCAACATGAAACCTGGAAACCTGCTGGTCATATTTGGTCTTGTCATGATTTTCAGCTAATGTAAGTCCTCCAACAATCATTCTGATCTGCGCGAAGGGTATGATCGCTTGAATAGTCCTGAGATTTTCAATGCGAAAACCTATCCCTTTGAGAAGCTAAAACAGCAATCTTTTCGGGCAGGTGAGCTTAAAAATAAGCCGTGGACCGATACCTATTGGCCTCTAAATCGGGCGCGAATGGCATTTCGGTGGATTGATCGATCCATGGCGTTAAATTCAAAGAAAAAATTATGGCTGCACTGACCAATGTAAAAACATTTATCGGACAGACGGCTGATAAGACCTTCAAGCTCTCACCCGCAGAAAAAGTCGACCTCGCCTTGAGTCGTTTGGATTTCCCATTTGTAAAACAAGAGCTGCAGCTCTACGCAGAAAATGCGGCGACTTTCAAAGAGATCAATTGGGGATGGATGGGACATTGCCATGGATGGGCGCCGGCTTCTTTGTTGGAGAGTACGCATAAAAGCGGAGTGCTTTTTAAAAACTCCGACGGTCAGGCAGCCGATTTCTTTCATAACTAAACTTCAGGCTTGCGCTAAAAAGACATCAAACGAGCGTTTTGATGTCGATGGAGTTGCTGTTGCATCAGTTAGGTGCTCGCTTTAGGGCCTTCCTAAGAAAAGCGGTTCGCGTTCTAGTCTGACTTTGAACATTTTATCAACGGCATCTTCGACATAGAGCTGAAGTTTCAGGATATCTGAGGTCGTGGCGTCGCCAGGGTTTGTAATGGCAAGGACGTGCTTTGATGAGATCTTGGCAGCGCCAAGGGTAAATCCTTTTTTTATACCGGAATTTTCAATCAGCCATGCGGCGGAAGCCTTCCACAGGTTATCCCCAGCTTTGTGGAAAACTGGGCTTGTAGAAGTATTTAGTTCCGTTGCCTTTGCTTCGATCAAATGTTTCATCCAGTCGTCAACAATCGGATTCATAAAAAAGCTCCCAAGACTAACAGAGTCTTGGTCTGAAGGATCCAGCACCATGCCCTTTCCGGAACGAATTTTGAGAACATGTTCTCGTAGTAGGAGGATTTTTTCCTCACGGTCTGACTGGTGCCAGCGTGGGTCAATTGCAACTGCGCGCTTTAGTTCTTCGTATTTTGGGGTGGGCTCTGTTTTTGGATTCAGCTGAAAACTAACCTCTGTCACAATCCACTGATCTTTTTCTTGCGATTTAAATCTGCTATTACGGTAAGCAAATTGACAGTCTTTGTTAGAGAAGATTTTTGTCTGAAAGTTCGTGCGGTTGATAGCGCGAACTGACTGTATGGTTTCGGACACTTCTTGGCCGTAGGCGCCAACATTTTGAATGGGCGTAGCTCCAACAAGCCCGGGAATTCCAGATAGAGATTCAATCCCTGACATGGATTGCCGGCACATCTCTGCTACGAAAAAATCCCATGACACTCCGGCTGCTGCTACGGCAAGTCCAGATTCACTCAAGGTGTAACCGTCAAGCTCAACTTTTAAAACTAGACCATCGACCCCTGAGTCAGAGATAAGGCTATTACTGCCTCCTCCAAGTACCGTGACTGGCAAGGAGCGGGCATTTGCATGCTGTAAGGCATCGATAATGTCGCGTTCATTTTTACAGATTACGAAATATTTAGCAGCTCCACCGGTTTTAATGGTGGATAGATTTTTGAGCGAGATGTTTTCTTTTATAGTGACCATGGGTGACTGCCTGCAGCTTTGTTTTAACTTGCGCTCATGACGGGGTTGATACCATGTCTTTGGAAATTGTGTATCAAAATGATACCGGGAAAGCCTTGCGCTGCATAATTTTGATCAATTTTTGTGCTCATTGATAAATGTAAACTTGGCACGATGCTTGCTTTAAGAGATATGACGCATCGCACGGGACCAACCCATCACAAACGCGTCGCACGTCTGAATCCTTCCTTAAATTCTTCCTAGTTTTTCTCGTCACTCTCTTCATAACGGTCCTAACCCTTACGGGTTCGTGCGTTTATTGTGATTTGTGGCGCTTCTATGAATGATTTTACGACGAGATAAAGCACAGCAGCATTAAAAAGGTGCCAGAACTCGTGCGTTCCGTAAGGCCAAGTATCACAAATCGTTAGGTCAATGGTCCGCATGGTAATCGACAGTGAAAAAAGAATGCTAGCAGCTAGCATCTTCTTCCAAGTGCTAGGATCACCGCGACCGGCGAAGTAAAACGCAAGGCAAACAAGTGTCATCCAGGTTCCAAAATAAAACTGCCCGCCATTAGACCTCGCTTGGTCAGCCAAACTGGCGATGGTGAGGGATAAGACGGCAAAAGCGGTCAGAGCAAATGCTGAATATATGCGTCCGATGACGGCAATTTTTCGGCAAAACAGCCAAAGATAAGACAATATAAACAGCCCTATGGGGATCACATCGCATATCTTTGACCAGCCATTTGCGAAGCTATGAAATAGAGCGCTCCCGATCCCCACCACGATGACTTGCCAGGAGAGAATTCGAGCAGATGTGGCAATTGGCGACGGTCCCGCAGTCTTAAGCTGCTTTAATAGGAGTGCCCCTGCCAGGATAAATGCAAGATTTGATATGAGATTTAGCGGTTCACTCAGAAATTGAGCATCTGTCCGCTCGCAGTACAGGTCTAAGGGAGCAAAAAGATCCATTTTTTGTTGTCGCTCCAGTGTCATAAGTTTTTGGTGTAAAATTAAAGCTTTCCTTAGTATACGGGAGTCCTCTGGAGGGCGTCACTATGAGTCATGTATCAAATAAGGCACAGGCAGTAACGATTGCAGCGCTTCAGGCCAAAAAAGAAGCCGGCGAGCCCATTAGTATGGTGACTTGCTACGACTCCGCTTTTGGTCGGTTGGTGGAACTGTCCCCAATCGATATGGTGCTTGTGGGAGATAGTCTTGGCAACGTCATGCTAGGCTATGACTCGACTATTCCTGTCACCATTGATGATATGGTGCATCATACGGCTTCAGTTTCACGGGTTGTGAAAAGGCCGTTTGTTGCAGCAGATATGCCTTTTCTGACATATGCGACCAAAGAAGATGCATTGCTAAATGCAGGAAAGCTTGTTCAAAAAGGCGGTGCGCAGGCTGTGAAGCTTGAAGGTGGGGAGGCAATCTGTCCTCAAGTTGCTTCACTTGTAGCAAATGGCATACCTGTTATTGGACACCTCGGTTTAACGCCACAGAGCGTTCACGCATTGAGTGGGTATAAAGTTCAAGCGCGCGAACGTGCTGCCCAGAAAAAACTACTAGCTGACGCCATGGCCTTGCAGGATGCTGGCGTTTTCTGTCTTGTGCTTGAAATGATTCCTGCTGCTCTCGGGGCCTCGGTGTCAAAGGCACTAAAAATCCCAACTATTGGCATTGGGGCAGGAGCGGGCTGTGATGGCCAGGTTCTAGTGATGCAGGATTTGCTTGGGTTTGATGCTACATTTAAACCAAAGTTTCTAAAGAAATACGCAGACTTAAGCGAAGTCATTGGCGATGCCCTTGTCAACTTTAATAAAGACGTTAAATCTAAAAAGTTCCCGTCAGCTGAACATAGCTTTGGCGACTAAACTGATATACAGTTTCGAGCCGATGATTTTGAATTTTTTGAGGAAACAGGGATCATGTCCAAACGTGATTATTACGAAATTTTAGGTGTAGCCAACAGTGCCAGTGCGACTGAGGTCAAAGCTGCTTACAGAAAACTTGCGCTCAAGTATCACCCTGACCGTAATCCAGACGATCAAGCTGCAGAAGAAAAATTCAAGGAAGCCAGCGAAGCGTATGAAGTGCTCTCGGATTCCGACAAGCGTGCCCGGTATGACCGCTTTGGCCATCAAGGCGTTGGAAACCAAGGATTTCAGGACGTCAACGATATCTTCTCGAGCTTTGGGTCAATCTTTGAGGACTTTTTTGGATTTAGTGGTGGCGCCGGTGGCCGCGGGCGCGTAAGGCGTGGCGCAGACTTGCGCTATGATATGGCCATTGAGTTTGAGGAAGCCGTATTTGGTGTAGAGCGGCAGGTGGAGCTTGAGCGTCCCGTGCGCTGCGAGACCTGTGATGGTTCTGGCGCAAAAAAAGGAAGTGGTCGCATTACGTGTCGCACCTGTGGTGGACAAGGTCAGGTCAATCGCACGCAAGGTTTCTTTGCTATTCGCACGGCATGTCACGCCTGTGGCGGCGACGGTACAACCGTTGAAAAGCCCTGTGATGATTGTCGGGGGCAAGGTCGTGTAAACAAGAAACGAAAACTCACAGTAAAAGTTCCCGCGGGCGTGGACTCCGGAGTTCGGCTTAGACTTTCCGGTGAAGGTGAGCCTGGTCCAGCAGGTGGGCCAAATGGTGATCTTTACGTAGTGCTTCACGTAAAAGAAAGTGATCGCTTCGTGCGTGATGGACTTGATTTGATTGCAGAGCAACCCATCGGTATTGCTCAGGCAGCTTTGGGGTGCGATCTCAAGATTAAGACCTTAGATGGAGAATCTGAAATTAATATTCCAGCGGGCTCCCAGTCAGGAGAACGCGTAACTTTAGCCGGTGCTGGCGTACCACATCTCAAGGGCGTTGGTCGCGGCGATATGCATATTCAACTACGCGTTGTGGTGCCTAAAAAACTCACGAAAGAGCAAAAAGATCTGTTGCAGAAATATGCTGAAATTTCAAACGAGGAGACCACAATCAACTCTTCCGGTGGCTTCTTCCACAGAATTTTCAGCCAGGACTGATCAAACTGAAGCTTTTTCGATTTTTTTGACGGTCTTTTTTGCTGTCGATGGCTCCGGTGACGGAGCCATTAGTTTTTGATGCAACGTAGTGATCGAATCAAGATCAATGGCATCCAAATTTTTTGTATTGTAATGGAACTGATCAATCATGGCCTCTTCTTTTAGAAGGTCGGCTTTGATTTTTCGCGGCATCTTGAAGTGTTCGATCTTTGGAAGTTGATCGTTTGAAATAAAAAGCCTAGCAAACCCTTGCGGAAATCTCGCTTCAAGTGACAGCAGGTTATAGAAGTTATGATCGACGTCGCACGACTTACAGTATTTCCACTTGTGACGATCAAGTCCCATCTCTGTATTTGATTTCTGGCAGGTCTCGCAATAGCTGCTTACCCTGAAGTTTTTGCTGACCAAATATTTAAATTCCACCTGGCGACGTAGAGCCCGGTCGTTGGCAATGGCCAGAAATAGCTGATTTTTCATTTCAAAAAGACGGCGCTTATCCTCGCTAGAGGTCGTCTTCTTGGCATGACTTGTGAGCATGAGCCCTGTCATAATTTTGTAGACAAGCCCACGTTGTTCCTTAGGGAGGTTTGCTAACACTTCAAATAGGGCAGCGTAGCGTTTAAAAAGGCCACTCAACGCACGTTGTGGATTTTTTACCAGGATTAGTTCCCCGGCAAACTGCAGCTTGAGTGAGCCAGTTGCAAGACGTTTGGGCTTTTTCTCGGACCCAGATCCTGGAGCAGGGATTTGAAGTGGCGCCACCTTGGGCACAGACGAAGTCTTCTGAGCTTGCACGTCACTTTCAGGAGTCACTTTTTTCTTTTTATACTTTGCCAACGGGGCCATTCTCTTATGGTGGTAATGTTGCGTTCAACTATCTTAGGATAGCTTAGGCTAAGAAAAGCCTAGCATAGTTTCGCATATCAAATAAATTTAAATTTCAGTGGCTTACAGGGCATGGCCGGCGTTAACGGCCACGGAAACCATCGATAATATTGACGCGACTAGCGGCCCAAGCGGGATAGACGCCTGCAAGCACACAAATTAAGCAACCAGCTATGGCCATGGAAAGATAAACGCTTAGATCGTAGGTGACGGGTAGTCTCGCCAGCAGGTACAGATCTGGCAAATCCACAATTCGAAATGTCTCAAGGATTTTGCTGATGCCAAAGGCGACTATCATCCCCAAAATAGCTCCGATGATTCCTATGTAAAAGCCCTGAAATATAAAAATTTTCTGAACCTGCCAATTCGATGCGCCAAGCGCTTTCAAAATCGAAATAGATTTTTGCTTTTGGGTCACCGTAATAAGTAGCGTGGTCAGGATGTTAAAACTGGCGACAAAAGCCACGAGCGCAACGATCAAAGCAATTACTGCTCGCTCCATTTGAAGTGACTCAAACATTTGCTTGTTAAATGACTGCCATTCTTTGATCGTCAGCGAATACTTCCGACTCATTTTTTCGGCGACGGTCCTAGATTCGTTGGGTTTTTTTAAGCCAATTTCAAGGCCATGGACTCTTTTTTTCATTTTAAAAAATTCTTGGCTATCGTTTAAGGCCATAATCCCAAGACGATTGTCGTAATGCTTAAGTCCCGAATCGTAAACCCCGACCACCTTGAACTCCCGCAGCTCACCCAGTGACGATGACTCCGGAGCTACTAATTTTATGATGCCCCCAACCTCGACCTGGAGAATGGAAAGAAGACCGCTGCCGATAATTATAGGTTTTGGTGCGGGGTAGGTTTCTGGCTTTTGAAAACTTCTGTTCAATTCATTCATGGCGCTTGGCGGGCGAACAAGTGGCGTCAGATCTTGAGCCTCTTTGCGTTTGATGGGGTCAATGCCTCGAATCAGGATATTGTGCATAAGGCCATCTTTTGTAGCCATGGTTTCCGAGTGGACAAAGGGACTAATACCTTTGATGTCGCTGCCGAAATCTTCAGTGATTTGTTTGCTCCAAGTATCGATATCGTCTACGCCCGCTGGGAACTGAAATGCCAAAATATGCGCATTTGCGGCAAGAAAACGTTCACGAAGCTGCGTTTCAAAGCCATTGATAACGGCAAGGACCACAATCATGGCGGCAATCCCAATGCTGATTCCTGCAATCGAAAGTCCTGTCATCCAGGTTAAAAATCGACTTCCTCGCGTGGCGATGAGGTAGCGTTTAGCTATGAGAGGGGCTACGGTCATGAGGTTATGAGGCTCCAAGGTCTGCTTAGCGACGAGAAATCGGCTGAAAACACAGATGATATCGGGAAGTTTGTAGAAATAGAAGGGATTTTAGAGATAGACTGCCGGCTCTAAAATTTATTTGTCCACTCCCTGGGGGTTTATCATGACGATATCGATGGATTTTTTGGATAAGCTAGGCATTCGCGGCGACGTCGACGCCATACATACTGGCCTAAAAGCTATGGGTTCTCGCAACAAAGGAGCTTTTGAGAGCTTCAGCCCGGTCGATGGTAAGTTGATTGGAAAGGTTTTTAAGGCTTCCAAATCGGACTATGACTCATTGGTGAAATTATCCCAGTCTGCTTTTGTCGAGTGGCGTTCTGTTCCTGCACCCAAGCGTGGTGAGGTGGTTCGTCAGATCGGCAATAAGCTTCGGGAGTATAAAGAGCCGCTTGGTAAACTTGTCAGCTATGAAATGGGAAAATCTCTCCAGGAGGGCTTAGGTGAAGTTCAGGAAATGATCGACATCGCGGACTTTGCAGTTGGACTTGCCCGCCAACTTTACGGTCTCACCATGCATTCTGAGCGCCCTTCACATCGCATGTATGAGCAATGGCATCCATTGGGAGTTGTTGGAATTATTTCCGCGTTTAACTTTCCAGTGGCGGTATGGTCCTGGAATAGTTTCATCGCGATGGTTTGCGGTGATGTCTCCATCTGGAAGCCCAGCGAAAAAACGCCGTTATCTGCCGTTGCATGCTTCAACATCATTAAAGATGTACTTGCTGCCAATAAAGTGCCAGAGGGAACTCTGTCAATGATTGTGGGTGACGTGGCCGAAGTGGGTGAGCCGATGCTTGCCGATGAACGCGTTCCACTTGTTTCAGCAACTGGCTCTTGCCGCATGGGTAAGCGCGTTGCTGAAGTCGTTGGTAAACGCCTTGGTCGTTCACTACTGGAATTGGGCGGCAACAATGCGATCATATTGACAGAACATGCTAATCTTCAGCTGGCTGCCCCAGGGATAGTTTTTGGTGCGGTTGGCACTTGTGGCCAACGATGTACAACGACTCGTCGATTGATTGTGCATGAATCTATTTACGACAAAGTAAAAGAAATGCTCCTGAAGGCCTACGGTGGACTTCGCATTGGGTCTCCTCTGGATGAGAAAAACCATGTAGGACCGCTGATTGATAAAGACGCCGTGGCTCTCATGCAGAAGGCTCTTGGTCAGGCGAAAGCTGAAGGCGGCAAGGTGATCTTTGGTGGGGAAGTCCTTGATGGATTTGATTCTGGTTGTTACGTGAAACCTGCCATTGTTGAGGCTAAAAACTCTATGTCTGTGGTTCAAGAGGAAACTTTTGCGCCGATTCTTTACTTGATGAAATATAGTGGTGCTGTTGAAGACGGTATCAAGATGCAAAATGACGTTAAGCAAGGCCTAAGTTCAGCTATTTTCACTGATAGCATTCGCCAGGCAGAGGCATTCTTGTCTGCATTAGGCTCTGACTGCGGTATTGCTAATGTTAATATCGGGACCTCCGGTGCGGAAATTGGTGGCGCCTTTGGCGGTGAAAAAGAAACCGGTGGAGGGCGGGAATCTGGTTCCGACTCATGGAGGGCGTACATGCGCCGTCAAACCAATACCATCAATTACTCGACACACTTACCTTTAGCTCAGGGTATTAAGTTCGATATTTGATAAAGTTCCAGTCTAAGTAGTGCTATAAGATAGAGGTGGTCTTTGGGCCGCCTCTGTTTTTTTGCCTCCTAGACTTTCGGTATCCTAAGGGTGGTTCGGATTTGAAAAATATTTTTGATTTTAGGTGCAAGTATGACTACAGGGCGAACTCTTGATGATGCATTTTTGGCCATTCTTTCTGATTGGGTAAAGCTAACAAGTTCGAGTGCAGAGAGTGCAGTGCAAACGATATTGCAAAGCAGCGGACAATATCTCACGGGAGATCAGAAAAATGCCTTGTCTGATTTCTATACTCTATATTTTGCGGAAGCCGGTCTTAATGAAAGTAAGCAGGCAATGAATCGTGACGTTGATGAGTTGTTTGATGTCATTCAGGCAAAAATTGCATCCGAAGGTGCAGCGGCAGATTTGTCTAGTATTGAAGAACCCGCGGCCTCCAAGCAGGCGCGCCTTTCTTTGTCGGGTGTGCAAAAACAACTGGAAACCATCATCCAAATGGAAGCCGGCGTTAAGCAGAAACTTTTACCCGTCCTCACCAGCATGCAGTTTGAAGACGCGCTGCGTCAAAGGCTAACGCGTATGGAGGAGGCATGGAAAATTCTGCTTGGTGCTGATCCCAAGGACGATCGCACATTTAACGATATGATGGCAAAAATCGCAAAAAATTTGGGTTCCTCGGCGGAGAGGGAGGCTTTTTTTTCGACGGTATTAAAGAAGCCAGCTCCGAAGGAGATGATTGACGAGATGACTTTTTTTGACACCTTGGACTGATTAAATTTTCAAAGGACCTCTATGAGTAACCAATTTAGATACTACGAGCCACTGGTAGCCTACTCAAAGGCAATCATGTCAAAATCAATTGCCGATAGTGATCAGGCTGTGCGCGCAGTTTCGTCTGTGATTGAGATTCTATTTGCTGACTCCAACCGTATTTCCAAAATGTCAGCCGACACATTATCTGTCATGAAGGGTCTAGAATCGGCCGTAACAAATGTCGGACCTGAGGTGTCAACAGGTACTTTAAAGACGTTGATTGTGACGCTTTCTGGTATTGCCAAAGAGCACCGAGCAGCAAACGAAATGTTAATGCCAATCATTGAGGCATTGCAGTTTCAAGATGCGATACGTCAACAAATGGAAAACCTCGGTAAGGTTATGGACCTTTGGCTTTTAAGTCGCCAGGATCTGGGGACGAATCCTTCCGCAGAAAAGCTGCAGGCTATTGGTGAACAATTATTGAAGCTGACTGCTATGCAAAGCGAGCGCGATATCATCAGGGCACACATCCAAGGATTGCCAGCAGAATCAAAGTCAGACGATTTGATGATATTTTGACAGGTCGACGATCATGTTTTGAAATCGCGATTAACCAGCATTCCTGAATCACTAGGTGATTCGGTTATCTCCCAGCGATTTCCATCAGGATCAATCAATAGAAAGCTGCGCTCACCCCATGGGTGTTCTTTTGGTGGTCCGCTGACGCGAATCCCCATGTCAATAAATTCAGATAACTGAGTCTTGCCATAAAGTTGGTCTAGGTTTCGAGTGGTTACTCCGATAGACATAAAGTGACGTTCACCTTCGGCCGAAAAATAATCGACGGTTTTCCCGATGGCCGCAAAAAATGCAATGCGAAATCCATTGGGCAATACGAAGTCAGCAAACTGGCGATTTGCATAATGTGCTTTTACGCCAAAAAAGGACTCCATAAATCTTGTCATCTTTGAAACGTTTTTGGAGGTGACTACCAAGTGAGAGCAAGCCGCAAGTGCAGGTTCTAAATTGTTTGTAAGATCAATCATGAGGCTCCCATAGGTTTTAAAATTTGGTGTTTAGAGTTTGAGACTATCAATTTGCTAAGGGTCAAGACGGCAAGCAATTTTTTACGGTCTTTTTGTATTTTACCAATCAATAAAGTTTCGACCATATGAATCAATTCTAAGGTTTAATTCAATCATTCCGATTCCTTCCGTGCAACCGATGGGAGGAAATTTCATGAAAAGCCAAAATTCCGTAAAGCTAATGCTATGTGTGGGGCTATTTTTTTATCAGAGCGTGGCTTTTGCCCGCTTGAGCATCGAGCCTTACGCTAGTGTCAGTTCAACGAAGCAGATAAAGCCTGATAAAGTAGGTAAGACAAAATCAGATTCTACCACTGCTGCAGCCACAGAGACGGAAAC
Organism: Pseudobacteriovorax antillogorgiicola; assembly: GCA_945897695.1. GTDB lineage: Bacteria > Bdellovibrionota_B > Oligoflexia > Oligoflexales > RGVZ01 > CAMDKS01. The sequence continues at coordinate 19,254 of CAMDGW010000010.1, forward strand.
AATTAAGCAGCGTACGACCTATGGTTTGCGTGCAACAATTGGTCTTTCTCGCTTATTGAAGTTTCAGCTTGGTGTTGGTCAAAGTGAATTGACCACGACCTCCAAAACAAGTGCTGCCGTGGATGATTACGGCGAAATCGACTTTGAAAAAGATCTCAGTATGGACACTTCTGATCCTGAAAAGGAAGTTACAATTAAGGAAACTCAACGAAAAGCATCAGCCGTACTTGCTGTCGATCCAAGTTTTTCAATATTTATCCTAAGGGCTAAAGCGGGAGTTGTTGCCACACAGCGACTTTTCTCAAAAGAAGCAGACGCAGAGGCTCCCGTGAGCTTTGAAAGTCCGATCACTTATAAGCCAACTTGTGGCGCTGGTGCTGGCATTAAGCTTGGTCGGACCATGTACTTCTTGGCCGAGTACAGCCTCTTTTTGTATAAGTTCCCAGAGAAGTCACCCTTTGAGCGTGAAGTAAGTGTCTCCTACGGCCTTAACTTTTGATTAAAGCGTACGCTTGCTTGGTATAACCCAGTTGGCTAAGAGAAGAGCAAAAGAAATTGATACGGTGATGATGATCGCCTGGACGAGAAGAGCCATGGACGATTGGTAGTCTGCACTCATCGCGCCCGCAAAGGACTTGTATAAACTAGTCCCGGGGACGAGAAACATCACCCCAGGTATCAAAAAAGCCTGAGCGGGCTTTCCTGTGGCGCGAGCAAATATGTGACTGATTGAGCCAACAACAAATGTTGATACAAATGTTGCAAAACCCATGTTGGCATTTTGGGAAATGACTTCTACTCCAAGCTTAGCGATCATTGCTAAAATGACTGCGTGAAAGAAGTAGCGGTAAGGAATTCTAAAAACGATGCCAAATGAGGCGCCGCCAATTGCCGCTATCAGCAGATTAAATAAGCTGACTTTATGTACCATTTAGTTGATGCTCCATTTTTCCACGAATTGGGCAAAACCCAGTACCGCAGCAACTCCAAACGCTAGTGTTATCGCAGTGACGACAGCCTCCAATAGCCGTGCGGCACCGCTCACCAAATTTTTCTGAGCAACTTCATGCATAGCATTTACAAATGGTAAGCCTGGGGCTAAAGAAATCAAGCCGCCGACGATGAGCCTTGGCATATTAATTTCTGACCAGAAAGTGCTCAGTCCAGCTGCCCCGCCAGCAACCAGCATGGCAGTAAAAAATTCTGCTAAATACTTACGATTCCCTTCACTAAAGAATCGTAGAGACAACTGGCACAGTGTTCCCAAAATAAACGCCGCCAGTAGCTCATAGCCACGACCATTGGACGCAGCAACCAGTGCAAATGCCGATCCACCACCGGCTAAAATCGTGATAAATTTTGGATAGGGCGATGGCTCGCGGCTAATGGCTTTAAGCCGCTCTACGGCTTCGTCAAGGTGCATCTGCCTGGTTTCAACTTGGTCAACTAAATCACTTAGGGCTGCAAGTTTGTTGAGGTCGATGCCCCACTTGCTTACCCGCACGAGCTCTACGATTTGATGACCGCGTCCTCTAACGCTTAGCCAAACAGCAGTTGGTAAAGCCGCTGCTTCAACTGAAAAACCCCAGGCTTCACCCAACCGTGTTACAAGCATTTCGATGCGGTTTGATGAACACCCGCATTCGATGGCTACCCTGCAAGTTTCCATGAGTAAATCTACGAGAGAGCGAGGCGATACCCGTTCAATGACTGTGTCTGTCAATTGAGCCATTTGGCTGCATCCATCGCATGATAGGTTAGTATGGCGTGAGCGCCCGCTCTCTTAAATGAAAGTAGTGACTCAAGCACAACATTTTTTTCGTCAATCCATCCATTAGCTGCAGCTGCTTTTACCATCGCGTATTCGCCACTTACGTTATATGCGAAAATTGGTACTTGGAAGTTGTCCCGCGCGCGGCGAACGATATCCAGGTAAGGCAGTCCAGGCTTCACCATGATCATGTCTGCTCCCTCGTCAATATCGAGAGCGATTTCCCGCATGGCCTCATTACTATTCCCGACATCCATTTGGTACGAGTGCTTTGTGGCCTTCCCAAGCGACGCTTTTGAGCCTACGGCATCACGAAACGGGCCATAAAAACTCGAGGCATATTTTGCGGTGTAGGCTAGGATCATCGTATCTTTAAACCCTTGTGTCTCAAGGGCCTCGCGGATGGCGCCAATCCGACCATCCATCATGTCAGACGGGGCTACGATATCTGCACCTGCTTTTGCGTGACATAGCGCCTGCTTAACAAGTGCTTCAACGGTTTCATCATTTAAGATTTCTCCCTCGGCATCGAGCAGTCCGTCTTGACCGTGCGTGGTGTAGGGATCAAGAGCGATGTCAGTAATAACGCCTAGGCTTGGAATTTCCTTTTTTAGCGCCTTGACGGTCTCCGGGACTAATCCCTTGGGATCCCAGGCCGCCTTGGCATCGACGGATTTCTTTGCTTTGCTGACTACTGGAAAAATTGCTACGGCCGGAATTCCAAGTGCATGAGCTTTTTTTGCTTCGCTTACCAGTTTGTCGAGCGTGAAACGAAGAACACCTGGCATGCTATCAATAGATTCAGTTTTTCCTCGGCCCTCTAAAACAAACAGCGGAAGAATGAGATCCTTGGGGGTGAGAACGTTCTCTCTGCAGAGATCTCGAGCAAAACTTTTCATGCGAATGCGGCGCATGCGTGTGAAGGGAAACTGGCCAATGGTCATGTCTTCATTCCTATGGGTGACGGGCTGACTGGATTGTTGTATCGTGAACCTATTGATTAGTGAATTAAATTTGAGGTTTGCAACCGTAGATGGGTAAGTTTCCGAAAATTCTAGGAATTGACCCCGGAAGTCGCGTGATCGGATTTGCCCTTTTGGGTGCAACAAAAGCCAATCCGCTGACGCCGCGGGATTGGGTCGTCCTGGATGCAGGGGTGCTCAGGGCATCTGTAGACCTTGAAATGCCTGCCCGACTTGGTGAAATCCACAGTGCCCTTTATGACTTGGCGGTAGAGCTTGCGCCAACGAGCGTGGGCATAGAAAAGGCGTTTCATGGCGTTAACTCTTCTACTGCCATTAAGCTTGGAGAAGCCCGCGGCGCATTGATTTCAGCTGTGGCCCGGCTCGGTTTGCCAATTGCGGAAATTACACCTGCGCAGGTAAAAAGGCTAATTGCCGGGCACGGAGCTGCCACTAAAGAGCAGGTTTATCAGGCACTTCAAGGTTTGATGGGATTTAATAAAGGTCGACTGCCTCATGATGCCAGCGATGCGCTGGCCATCGCTTTAACCGTAAGCCTTAGCTTGACGCCTGGTTTAGCGAAGACAGCATCAGCCCAAAGTCGTTTCAAACGGCCCGCTCCTCGGGCTTTGTATTAAGTGCATAGGTCATAATTAGAGCTCCAATTACCCACATCAAGGCGCATAGAACTTGTCCCATGCTAAACGGGCCAAGGACTTCGCCCAGTTGTTTGTCGGGCTCCCGGAAGAACTCTATAAAGAAGCGAAATGTTGCATAGCTGACCAGGAACACAGCTGAGAGAACGCCGGTTCTTGGCTTACTTCGATAAACGAGCAGCATGATGGCAAGTAGGATCCACCCTTCAAAAAGAGATTCATAAAGTTGTGACGGATGGCGCGGGAATGGGCCAGCGTCAGGAAAAATCATACCCACAGGTGATTCAGTCACCCGTCCCCAGAGCTCTCCATTGATGAAATTGCCAATCCTGCCAAAGCCAAGTCCCACAGGGGCAATAGTCACCATGTGATCTGTAATATTAAAAAAGCTTTTGTTTCTGCGTCTCGCAAATAACAAGATCGCCATTGCGATGCCAAATATGGCGCCATGAAAAGAAAGCCCGCCCTTCCATGTCGCGAAAATTTCACCAGGCCGCTGGATGTAGTAATCAAAGTTGTATACGAAAACGTAGACGAGTCTTGCTCCGAGAATCATGCCCACTAGGCCAAACAGCATCACAGATTCAATTTCCTGGTTGTCTAATTTCAGGGTTCCTTTGCGCGATGCGTACCTGAAGAAAAAATAGACGGCCAAAAGTCCGATGACGTACATGAGGCTGTACCAGCGGAGTTCAATGGGCCCCAGCGAGAAAAAAACAGGGTTGATCTGCGGAAATGACAACACGTTTATAAACCTCATGACTTGACCTGACGAAGCAGGTAGCAGCTGTGCAAAAATTACCCGGTGATCTGCATAGTATAGAAACATGGGATGCCGAATACAACCTTGAATCCATTGAACAATAATATTGTTTTTTGTTTTCTTTAAAGTCACTATGGAGGCAAAGAAAAAATTCACTTTTGCTGGCGACGCCCTAGTGCCTACAACGAGGTATCTCATGAAAAAACAAGTCATTCAAACCGCGAATGCTCCAGCCGCTATAGGCCCTTATTCCCAAGCGGTTCGCGCCGGGGACTTACTTTTTGTCTCTGGACAAATCCCTCTTGATCCAAAGACCGGCGAGCTTGTTCGCTCAGGAGTTGCTGATGAAACTAAAAAAGTCCT
>CAMDGW010000011.1 GCA_945897695.1 Pseudobacteriovorax antillogorgiicola
TAGTAGCATTGAACAAGGCATTTGGTGTCGACATCAAAGCATTGTCTGAGAAGATTCATCCCGCGAGCGAACTAAATACTGGCAAATGGACAAATGGACAGGTTATCAGCTTAGTCGATGAAATCGCAGGAGGACGTCACGGATGGTCAAGCGAGTCCTATCCGCAGCTTTCAGGGCAAAACTCCCGAGAACCACGATTCATCAGACGGCGCCGCGCCTCAATAATGACACGTGTTTTGAAAGCCGTTAATGATCGCCAACCAGTGATTATGAGCAGCATGGTTGAGTTTGCCGCCTTGAATACAGAGAAAAACTCAATGTTTGAGTATGACCTATACATAAAGAAGGGCTACTCAGAGGGACAAGGTGGTCATCTGATTGTGCTAGAAGATTATGTAGTCGACAACGTACCTGGAATCGGGCGAATTGGAGAGGGTGATGTCCCACCAGATCTCAAGCAGAAAGCACTCCAGGGGACCCTTGACTATCTGGTAGTGAAAAACAGCTGGGGCACTGATAGACCCGAACGCGGATTAACAGATGGCTATACGAGATTTGACATGAAATACCTTGATTTCCCGCTACCATTTAACCTCAAACACGGTGATTCAAACATTGGACATGGCAAGTGGTACAGTGCTCTTAGTAGTTTCATTCTTCCGCCTGGTTACTGATTTATAAAATCATAGAAAATCTGTAGCTTCAATCTTCTTGAAGCTACAGATTTTTATATTGAAGACAAATGCTTCAAAGTTCCGTGTATTTTTTCGCCGAGCCTTTTGCTTTTTCTATCGGATATTTCTCCTGATTTTTTCGAATTTTCTGAGCTGCGGCATGCAAGGGATTAATTTTCAATCTAGCAGCAAAATTCACCAAACAGATCAGCACGTCACCAAGCTCATCAGAAACTTTGGCAAGTTGATCATTTGTTAAGGTTGAGCTTTGTTCGGGCGTTAACCACAAAAAGTTTTCAAGTAATTCGGCGGCCTCTACACTTACTGAAATCGCCAAATTTTTCGGCGAGTGAAACTGCTCCCAATCCCGCTCTTCTGCAAATTTCAGGACTTGATCACGAAGGGAATCCATCGTCATTTCCGAATCTACCATATTCACCCCTTACGCTTGTTCACAGGCTTTTCTGAAGATTTAAAATTTTTCTTGCCGCTGTTTTGAAAATTACTTTCTTGGCGACGGGCCTCTTTGTAGGACTTTTTCCCTTCTTTGCGAACCAGCCTTTTATCCATGATCTCGCGGTCTGAATCGATAGCTTTTGCCAAGGAATCCGGCGTTACCACCTCACCCGGACGATTCTTAGCTACCTGACGGAAGTAAAAAGACAAGGCACCTGACTCCTCGTGCTTCAAGACATCCTTTATTTCAGCAGGGTGTTTACGCATGACAAAAAGATAATTAAATCCTCTAAGGTAGAAATTTCCTTCGATAGCGGAAGTGTGCCAATGATTACGTTTGAGCTTTTTATTGTGACGAGTCACACAAATGATATCTACTGGCTCAAATAAAACAGACAAACGTAGAAACAATTCAAAACCCAAAGGAGCAAACGATTTCCCTTTGGCAAAAGAGTCTTGTATGTAAAGAGCGATATATCCACCTTCCTTGGTTACCCTATATAACTCCGCGATGACCTTCTCAAGTGACTCATAGTACCCACCGCCCCGAGCATCAAGCTCCCCAATGCATTTTGGGTCTCCACTATATTTGATGTGGGTACTGTACGGAGGGTCAACAAAAGTAAAATCGATGGACTTAGCCTCAAGCGGTAGCATGCGCGCATCTGCCTTCTTGATATCAGGCCGTGAGGGCGCCAGATCAAAACCTTGCCCAATTCGTCCGAGATCTTTACAGACATCCAATGTTGTGCCGCTGCCACACATGGGATCAAGTACTTTAGCCCCAGGCTTCGTATAACGTTGGAGTAAATTCCAGATGACATAGCTAGGCGTCACACCTGCGTACTCGCCATCACCTTGTTCATTTTGGCCGTAGTGCTGGCTTGGAAAATCCCACAGCGTTGTGGTCTGAACCATGGGCTTCGGCTGTTTAAATTTCTTATCTTCATCGCGCTCACGATCGAAATCTCGATTGCCAGGTCGAGGAGTCAATTTATTTTTCTGCCCATAACTGGGGCGTGAATTTTTAAAGTTCATTTTGAATCTCCTCTGGGGAAAATGATATCTGCTGTCTCTGGAAATGAAGCGCTCCAAATGGTGCGCCAGTATTCTGGAATTCGCGCACAAAGCTTCATAGGAACCCCTCCCACCGGATGCTTGAATTCCAGTCGGGCAGCATGCAAAGCAACCTTGCCATCCCAACCAGTTGATGCCCCGTATTTTAAATCCCCCCACAGGGGACAATCAATAGCTGCAAACTGAGCTCTAATCTGATGGCTTCGACCAGTGATCGGTTTCACCTCCACCAGAGATAGCTGACCTACAGATGCGAGAACCCTGTAGCTCAACACGCATTTTTTGGCGTCAGGATGCCCAGACTTTACAACGCTAGCTTTGTTATCATCCCTGTCTTTAACGAGCCAATGCTCAAGAACTGCCGCCTCATCTTTGGGGCGACCTTCAATTACGGCTACATATGTCTTTTGGATCTCTCTTCCCCTGAATAACTCATTAAGCCGGGTAGCCCCCTTACTACTCAAGGCAAATAAAATCACACCACTAACTGGACGGTCCAAGAAATGTATGGGCACGCAGTAGCCCTTTTTTCCCTCGTCTTGTCGCCCACCATTCCAAGCCCGTACCATCGCCAATAAGGTGTCATCTCCACTCGACTCACTGGCGACGGGGATCCTAGCTGGCTTCATTACAGCCACGAGATGTCGATCTTCGTAAATAATTTCCAGGGATTGCATCGATTAACCAATTGACCGGCCGGCGTTAAAAATCGCACCCTATCCCTCGCTTGAGAGGTCTGTCAAGACGGTATTGTGAACATTAATTAGCCATGATAAGAGCCGCTTCCCAGCAGGAGGCCCACCATGGCACGTTTCAGCAAAAGTCTCAAATTCACCATTTTTTTAGCGACCTTTAGCGTTATTTTGATGGCTGCAGGAAAGTCCCATCTCATTTCGTTTAGTCACCCCGCAGGACACTCGGCGGTGGAAAAATTTAATCGCGGTTTGACCTGCTATGTCAGTGACGCACTTGCTGGACATCATGACGCCACTTGTACTCAAGTATCGGGCGGCCAGCTCAATGCCGCTGACATATCTGAGTTAGGCCAAGAGCAATTAACTAAAGTCATTGATCCCCAGACACAACTAGTTGATGCCGAACAGATGCGCGCGTGGTGGGGCACCTGGTCCTATGCTATGCGCGAAAAGCAGCTAATGAATCAAATCATCGCAAGCGATCTTGAAACTTTTAAGAAAAATACTTTATTTACAACTTGGACGAGCGAGGTCATTGCTCCGAGTCTAGTCAAAAAGAAAACTCGGATTATCTACCGTTCTCCAGAGTCCTTTGTGCGTGCAATATCCGTTGCTCAAACACTTGATGCGGATTCTGAGGATATGAATGCAAGAGTATTAGAAACAGAAGTGGCCATTGATCGCAACGACGGATCAGGAAATGCAGACTTTTATTCTTACAATGCTAGAGGTCAGCTCTCGACAACCTCTCAGTTTCCAGTTGGCGAAAGGCAAGTTCCGGCGTTTTGTCTTGGCTGCCACTTCCAAGCTAGCAGTGAAACCTTTACGCGATTTAACTAAAATCTCGCAAATTGTCAGTTCAATATAGGTTAGACTTACCAACGTTTCCAGAGTTCCACTCTCGTCTGAGAAGACCCATAAGATAGACATCTTGATAACGTCCGTCCTGAAACAACTCCTCTCGTGATCGCCCCTCGTGTTGAAAACCGAGTCGTTCGTAGCACCGAATAGCAGACTCGTTGTTAGCATGCACATTGAGTCGGATTTTATTCAAATTATTTTGATCAAAGAGAAAACCGATCAATAGCGTCAATGATTCCGCACCTAGACCCTGCGACCAATAAATTTTTTCAAGGTAAATACCAATGTCGGCATAAGAATTTTTCCGATCGATTTTATTATATCCGCAGCTGCCGATATATCGACTGTTAGATTTTTCCTCGATACTAAAATAAAAATCCCTACCAAAATCCTTCCACACTTTGTTTAGATCTTCTGTTAGTGACGCAAGACTAACCGGAGCAAACAAATCTCGACTAAATCTTTTCATTATGTCTTGATTGTGAAATATCTGAATCATCCCTTCGGCATCACGCGACTCGGGTGCACGAAGCCGCACTCTTGGACCTTCAATCATAATTGTCTAAACCTCGATTCAACTTCCACCGTGGAAAATATTATCAACAGACTAAAGATTTCCAGGCGTCTATTTTTGAAACTATTTTCCTATTTCGCGATCAAACGGAACTGGAATTACGCCGGCCCAAGTGCTTATTGAAGCTGATCCGCGGATTCTTGCCTTGTCCTTTGCTTTTCCATTGATAAGGTCCATGGCAACTCCGAGGATCTCCTTTGTTTGGAGAGAAATCGGGATCTGAACCTTTTGGGCGGCATTCGCTTTCAATGCAATTTTTTCTGCTGCATGTCCAGATCCCAAGGTGGTTTCACTCAACAGCAGGTCAAAATTCAAGCTATCAATCTGAAGCTGTTTGCTGTCTTGATTGAGAACATTCAGCACAACTTCAACCTCAATTTGCGAAAGTGACGCAGATTTAACCTGAAAGTCTGCCAGACTAATCTCGGGTTTTTTGGGCACTAAGCCGAGAGTTGACGCCAAATGCATACATCCTGAACTTGAAAGACATATAACCGCTACAAATGTGATCGACTGAAATCTTCTAACATGTAAGTGTTTCATGAAATTCTTACCTTTTGAGCAAAAAATGCCTGCCCTCAATACGCGTTGATCTCATCATTATTTCATCGACAATATTCTATCTTTTGAGTGCCGATAAACCAATAAAAACAAGTCTGAATCGATTTAGGAATTTATTTTCAAAGCGAATGCGATTTTCTGACGCTAATAGTGGTTTGAAGTTAAAGGGATGGGCATCCATTGCTATTTCAATCACGATTCATGTCTCTTTGGTAATTTTGACGTCAATCAACCCCCTCAAGCGTGTGAATCATCAAACCGCAATAACCGGCACTGTCCCAAAGTTAGTCCTAAACCATCCTAATAAAAAATCTATCGCCCGCCAGACGCCCCATCATCGGAGAGCTCACGCCCCTCAAGATACATCCAGAATAAGACACCAGAGGAAAAATTCGAAAAATTTTAGCAATACGCCACAACCACTCCGGTACCAGGACCTATTACCAAAGGAGCAAGACATCGCCGCAATATCGCAGGATGTCGAAGCCTCCAAATCAGGAAACGAAATCGCTAGCCGCAGCGCAGACCCAGAAAATGAAGGTTTTTCGGAGAATATGAGAAATCGGAATTATTCGGAGATCTCTACTTTCGCAGTTGATCTTGCGCAAAGGCTCTTTGTGCCCCTTGCCCTGACAGAGGTCGAACCACGGGGCGTGGCATTTGCCCGTTATAGTCGGGGACGAATTGGCGCTAATTGGGTCATCGAAAAAATTAAAGGCAACCCTTATGGGCGCGCTATTTTATTCGAAGCGCTCACGTCTTTGCGCCCCGATAGCCTTGGAATTATCAAACTGAACCTATCCGAATTCCAATCAATCCGTATCGAATTCAAATTCGTTGCAAAATCGGTGACAAGACTTGAGGCACCAAGACCTTGCGTTCATATCATCGGAAATCTCATTTCGATTGAGGTCACTAAAGAATTTATTGATAAGAAATGGATGATGCTCGGACCGGGTTACGTCAATTTAATCGGGGTTGGATTATTTGCTTATGACAAGCTCGCCAAAAACCCCAAAGTGGATCCAGAAGTTATGCGTCTTAGGCAATCTCCAGTGTTTACTCATGAGCAGTAAATTTTTATGGAAAATTCGATTCAGGCATTGGCTTCAATATTCGTGATCAACCGCACTCATCGAATCACAACCATCGACATACCAGGCGCCACCCTTAAGTCCGGCTCTGCAGCGAATACTCGTCGCCAGACCCACCTCATTGCAAGCCCCTTTGACTCGAAAAATTATCTCTGCGCTTCCATTCAAAAGATCCGCAAATGGGGAGACATCGAAGGACTGAGAAAATCCACCGCACTTTTCAGGTTTGAACACAAACGCTTCGTTTGAGGCAAGTGACTTAGCAAAATCCCTTAGTTTAGGAGCTGGGTGAGTTTTTACGCCCGTTATTGACTCGCAATCATCAATCGACCAGTCATTTGTTTTGCATCGGAGATTAGGGGCAACCCCTCCTCCGAAATACTCAATCACAGCAAGTCCCTCTTTGATCGAAGAAACCTTACCTGCGTACCGGTATGTGGCGTCCGGTCTGAATGACGCCCATTCAATTAGATGTCCCTCATCAAATTTACAGTAAGAGGCCTTAGCTTTTGACGCATACCAAATCTCAGTTTCACCATCTAGCTGGCCATCGTTCCAGGCAGAAGACACTCGAACCGAACCATTAGAATCTCTCAGTATAACGCCACCATCCAAGAGACCGGCCTGATAGGGAACTTCCCCGACAACTAGACCTTTTTGATTACGCACCAGGACAGTACCTTCAACCGCTCCTCCGTGGAACCTTGCCTCCGCCATAGTTCTTCCACCATGGCGGATTTCGAGAAGTCCATGAGCTTTGCCACCAGTATATCCTAGAGTAAACAAGGAACGACCGGCTGGATCTCGCCACACCATCTTACCGTGAAGTTGATCGTCAGCATATTCACCATGGTATCCTTCGACACCATTTTCGTAATACACGCTCCCGAAACCAAACCGTCTACCTGCCGCAAACTCAACCTCTCCAGCAGTCGTTCCATTTGAAAACCACCAAATAAGTTTTCCATCTTTTCTTCCTGAGAGATAAGGCTGCCAGAACTTTGGCGTGCCATTTTCGTAAAATCCGCCATGCGCGAGTATTTCACCTTTTTCATCTGTCGCTTGAAATGATTTCGGATGTCCGCTGCTATACCAGGATAGATTGCGCAAATTTTTTACAGCAGATAAGTGATTAATCATTTGGACCTGTCCATTTGAATCAAACATCACACGCCGCTGCTCCGGGCCATTGCCATCCTTCACTTCCCGAACCTTGCCATCTTCTGTAAACCAAATTTCTGAATCAATTGATTTGCTTGGATCTAGAAAGCGAACAGAAAATTTCTCAGTCTCCGCATCAAGCTTTGCTTCAATTCGAAGAGAATGAACAATCGTCGAAAAAACAACGGTCCCCTCTACCAAATCCCCATCATCTACTGCTAAAACAAAGCCACGCTGCGTGCGATCTGGCGCGCGACAAGCGACAAGTTCAAGCCAATCATTATCACCCCAGCGCACTTCAGACCAAATTCCACCGATAGACTCACAGCTCTTCCTAAGTGATGGAGCACTAACAGCAGCAGCCAAAATCAAACTTCTAGCAGTTTGCTCAACCCCTGTATCTCGCCGGGTAAGATTGGCCAAATCGCTGAGTTTCAGCGTCCGATTTTTTATAGATGCATCCATACGATCCAAGACGTCAGCCCAACCGTGCGCATGCTCATAATGCAAGTTTTTCTTGTTTTTTTGACGCTCACTAAAGTCCAGGTCAATGGCAAGGGCATCGGGATTCAGAATTAGATTGAGCAAAGAAATTTCGAGACGCGATGAACTTGCCAGTCTTGTAGCAACCTCCCACGGTGAAAACTTAAGAGAATAATCCACGGGAACTGAAACTCCTGGCTTACGCTCACAGAAGTCTGCTGCTGGCACTCCAGCAAACATGTCACGACCGCTGGCGCTCACAAGTTCCTGAGAATTTTCGAGACGGACGAAACCTGATGAACTTAGGAAAGTAAGTTGAATCTGGTCTTGCAACCCAAACGAAGACGAAGACGACCTCGATACCCCAAGGGGACTCGTCACGTCAAAACGCTTGAGCCACTCCTCTGCATCATCAGATCCTTCATCAAAAGACAAATTTGAAGCAGCTGCCAGGGCCTTCAAAAGATCTAAGGACCAGAATTTGATCGCAGTCGTCTCTATTTCTTTGGCAGCTTGCGGTGAATATTTTCTATTAAAAAGATCGTTCTCTGCAGAAGTTAATCCTCGGCGTTCGCTTAAAGACGGCAGCCTTGCGATCGCAGGGCGGACCATCTGCGATCTGGTTTCTGATAATCGAGCAATCGGAGGATTATTTGAGGCAAAAGATTTGGACGAAGACACCACGATTGCCAAAAACGCTGCAATCTTTGCTGGCCTCATTAAAAGACTCCCTGCCCCGATGATACAAATGGGACCCTGACCGCTGGCTTTCCACGACCATTCGAGTAAACGACATAACTGATCCCATCTGGAGCAGAACCCACGCCATCGATTTGGCCAAGGTTTTTTGAGATCCATGCTGAAAGAATGCGGTCCATCGCTGAGTCAGCATTCTTGAATTTTGTGGGGCTGTCAGGCTCCCGGCCATCGACTCCAACCCAAGCTGCGATCACAACATCCTTGCGCGGAATGATCCACCATGAGTTCCAGCCTTTGACTGATTTCATGGCCGGCTGCCCCGCAAGTGGAGATAAGTCTTGCGTCGCACCAATTGCCATCCACTTCCTTATGACCCATGCGATAGAGGGTTCTATTAGCGCGGGGTACTTCATGGTGACATCGTCTGAAGAGTAAATAGACTGGCCAGAGTCAAGCACGCTTGAAATCATACCGCGCGGTACGAACTGACGGGCACCACTGACTCCAAGGTATGCTCTTGCAATATTCAGTGGACTGCCATGAACTTCATCGATAGCCATGGCGTCCTTTACGACAAATCCAAGGCCCATCATTTTATCGCGAACCAGTCCATAGCCAATATCAGGGGCAATCTGTTCTGCCTCGGCAAATCTGCTTTTGACTGCAGCCTCTGCAATCGACGAATAGCCATCAACTTTCACTAACCCTTTTTCAATACCCCAGACAAAAACGATTGGATAAATGGAGGCTCCGAGTGGTCGATACAAGTCGAACGCACGATTAAACTGACTCCTTGTAAAATTAGTTCCGCCCACAACTGCCCGGATGTCTCCGCTCTTTGCATCCAAAACGATTGCTGCCGCTTCTAGGCCATCACTGCGAATTGTCTTCAACTCAGCCTGAATTGCATCCTGCAGACTAAACTGCCAGTCCCTGTCCACAGTCGTGTTCACAACGAGACCAGATTTGGGAAGATTTTTTTGTTCCAAGCGACGCCACAACTCAAGTCGCACTGACTCAATGACCCATGGTGCCTTTTCTAACAATTCTGTCCGGTTCTCAGTGATTTTTATTTTTTGCGACTTTGCCTCATTAAATGCCTTAGGCGTAATCCATTTCAGTTGAGAAAGGCGGTTTAAAACATAATTCTGACGCTCGACTGCAGCCGCTGGACGGACATGGGGTGCGTACCTGGAAGGAGCTTGGGGCAAGCCCGCTAGCATGGCCGCCTCTGACCAGGTGATTTTTTGCACAGGCTTGTTAAAATAATGCCGGGAAGCCGCTTCGATACCCCAAGAATTATTTCCTAGATATACGCTGTTTAACCAAAGCTCAAGAATCTCTTGTTTTGACATTTGATGATCAAGTGAGAGCGCCATGACGACTTCTCGAATTTTTCGCCAAAGTGTCTTATCGCGAGAAAGCAGAAACTGTCTTACGACCTGCTGGGTGATGGTGCTGCCACCTTCTGCGTAGCGATCTCGCTTGATGTTAGAAATCAGAGCCCGGATAACCGCTTTGGGACTGACCCCAACATGACGGAAAAATCCAGCGTCTTCGGCTGCAACAAATGCGGCCCTGACGCGCTTTGGAATCTTGTCATAAGGGACAATAAATCTGGTCTCGTCACTGAATACCCCTAAGTCTCGTCCTCGAATGTCGCGAATTTCTGTAGTGAAATGCAATTCTTCTGACTTTGCTCGGACTGCACCTGCGACATCAAAAGATACGTCCCTAAGTACCAGAAAAGTTACACCGCTAATGATCAGGATAAGCAATAGAAACCACAAGGCGGCAAATTTGAACCACCATGATCTCGATGACTTAAACTGCTTCAGCTGTTGTGCCATACTTCACCGGTCCATGAATTAGGGCTCAACCCTTAAGAAGTCGCCTGAAGTTAGCCGCTTTTTGGCGAATCTGTTCTGCCGTCATGGATCTGTGGTAAAGATTTTTATCACTTGATGGATCTTTTTCTTTCGCCGCCGCGACATGATCTAAAGCTAACGCTGCCTTCTCAAGTGCTTCCTGGCTCAAATCTTTCTGATCAGCATACCTATCAAGGAGCATCGTGTACCGATAGGCACATGAGTGCCAAATTTGCTGCTTGCAGTAAAATCGCGCAACAAACTGGATACTCTCAGCAAGGCGGCGGCGCCCCTTAATAATCATACCGTTAGCTTTAGTGGCAAATTCCGTTTTTGGGAATTTTTGAATAACCTCTTGCCATTGTGCCACAGCCTTTTCCGTGTATTCTTGTTCCCGACTAGGTGCCTCGGGCGAATCCTCCCAGTAGCTTTCTGCGATCCGGTAGAGCGCGTAATCACAACGGGGATGTTTGGGATGAAGCTTCACAAAGGTATCGTAAGCTGCAGCAGCCTCCTGAAATCGCTCCAGATTAAACTGGCTGTCAGCAATCAGTAACTCCGCCTCTGTGGAAAACTGACTATAGGGAAACCTGGCTTTAAACTCTCCCAGCTTTTTGATGGCCTCTTCATAATGCCCATCATCAAAAGGCTCTTTGGCCATTCCAAATGACTTTTTAGGATCGTTGGTATCGAATTCTTTTTCCGCACAAGACGAAAGAAAAAGACCGACAAAAATTGCAACAATGAGTGAACGTTGGCGCAGCATCAAAGCTCTCCAAATAATTGGTGACATTCTGCGATCAAGAGTCACACAGGCTTACTCTTCATGTCAACAAGCAGCAACAATCATCACAAACTCTTTGTAACCCTTGGGGCCGCAGAGAAAGCCCGATAGAGCAAATAATAGTCACTCGTGTCCCATCCAATAAAATTTAATTCAATTCACCGAAATCAAAGGATAATTCAAAATTTCAACACCGAGCACACTTCACATCTCGGACAAACGCCTCGGGCAAGTTCACGTTTTTCCTTGCACACATGGAGCCAGGTAAGTAAAAAGCCGACTAGAACACAAGAAATTTCAATAAACACAGGAGGTCCGATGTCCTCGATATCAAAACTCTCATTGATCATATTACTTCCAGTATTTTCGCTTGTTATGTCCTGTGGGCGATCAGCAGACAAGTCCATGCTTACGGACACCAGTGAGCGCTTTTGGCCTGTGTCCTATCCCTCGGATACGCAACTCAATCAGTCCCACACATTGATGCCTTACATGAAGGCTGCTGCGGCCCGCGAGCTCCCATTGCGTTTTTTTCGTGAGCTAATTGAATCAGGCTCATCTGTTTCTGTAGTTGAGGGCAGCTGGCCCAGTTACCGCCCAGGGGTTTTTTACGGCGGCACAATTAGTATGCCATCAGCTGCTAATTCGGGTGCTTGGAGTCGCAATGAATGGTCCTCATTTTATAATGAGCTATTTCACGCATGGTATGGCCTTGTTTTCCAAAAAGCCGCTGTTTATTCTTCAATTCGCGCTCAGGTCAACACACAAGAAAGAATGAACCACTATCGCCGGGCTAATCCGTCCAGCCCTGCTCTGGCGCAGGAGGAAGCCTGGTCGGAAACCGTAGCGACCTTATTGATTGAATTGGCGCCTATCAAAATCGAAAATCATTGGAAATATACGACCCTTGATAAGATGACCTATTCTATAGGACGAACCGTTGCACCTGTATCCCACAGCGACCGCCCAGGTTACACCCCTGAAGCTGAAGACACTTATCCAGCCGATTGGGAATACGCGATTCTTTTCCGTATGCTTACGATGGTGAATTTGCCTTAATCACTCCGGCTTGCAATCCGCTAGTTGAGCCTCAATGGTCAGAGTTTTTTCTTTCCCGAGTTCCACCCGGATCGCGGGACGACTGTCAGCTGCGCGAGTCGCAATCCACGAATAATCAAAGCCAATAATTTTGGGTTCGCCACACCCAAGCTGGGGAAGCGGAGCTTGGGACCCTCCTCCAGCTTGCAGCTCAATGCGCTCTTCGCGCTGACGAACCATTGATGCGTCCCCGAGCTTGGACTGAGACTGGCCAAGGGATGCCGAACCAAGCTTTAGCTCAGCCAGCAAATCAAGCTCAGGTCCTGGTTCTTTCGTCGCAATGACACTCGTAACGGCACGTAGACCAATAATTTTTTTGCCTGTTGGCGGATTGATATTGAGCCTGACTGCGCACTCACGTCCGAATTTCTTTGACGCCATCGAGGCGACGGAAGAACCAAGTGAAAAATCCTTAAAGATAAACTTAGCCTGGTATGTATCGGGAGTTCCCGCTATCGCAGGAACTCCCTCCATTCTGACGTTTCCTGGAAGATCAGATCGAGCGCGGCACCCTGATCCAAGGGCAAACCAATCATTGAGTACCGGCTTAGAGGCTGCCATGGTCGGACTGCTACCTACAATTGCAAGAACACATAGCCACGATCGGACCCATAGCAACCCACTCATAAAAGAATCCTCCAGTTCAGGAACCCAAAAGGTTGTAGACACTTAAAGCTGACAACGAACCAGCGATGCAACGACCTCATATTTCAGATCAAGGCCGTCAACGAACATAATCAAGTCCTCTCGAGAACTACGTTTTTGACCGGAAACGGCAAAGTTTGCTTGGTATAATCCACGTGGCGCGCGGCTTCGAGAGCACCAGCTGCTGTACCAGGTTGGAGTCGTCCTGACCGAAAAGTTATCGACGCGAGACGCAACCCGCAGAGGTTCGTTAACTGCGTAGCCATATGGTAGATTGATTGAATGCGGGCTTACATCATTACCGAAAAAAGTGCTCCTTGTAGCCACCGATCCCGTTGCCCCGGATGTCTTAGTGACTCCATAACTAATTCGCTGCGTCAATTGACCGATGTAAATCCCAGGTGCAACGGTTGCAGGAACACGGACAGTGCAATTTTTACGATCCGCCAACACTGGGGATCCACCACCAGGAAGATCAACGCCCAGCCTGGTAAAGACTATGGCAAGATCATTGCCGTTGGTTGAAGCAAATGCATCAACATCTTTCTGACAACCACTCCCAGCAATTATTGTAGAAGGAGAATTAACATCCCAAACAACAGATTGCTGAGCATAACCGGTGACACTTGAAAGCGCCAACCCTGATCCAAATAATGCCATCACAATACGGCTCATAAATCCCCCTTTGCCTTCTAGGCTGTCAAGTTGGCGCCTTTTAAAAACGCCACTGGTTTTGAAATGAGTAATTGCACCAACTATGCCAGCCGAAATTTCGCTCAAAATGGCGCAATTGCCGCCTGTGATCTTTAAGATTGGATACAAAATGAATCAGTCTTGGCCAAAATGGCTGCTGAGGTAAATTTTTGTCACTAGTAAAGCAAAAACAAAAATATACCAAGTAGCACTCTGTCCGCAGTCGAATTAGCAACTTGGCAAAAACAAAAAATATCCTCAAAAACGCTAGGAATCCGGCGTTTTTTAAGGTTGTGACTTGGATTAATTGCGATTTTACCGATACACTCCCTAAGACCTCTTGCGAATGAGACTAAATTTGGCTGGAATAAGAGTAAAAATTGAGTGGACCTCGATGGAGAAGCGTTGGCGACAGCTACCAATGGTCGACAAACGCATCTTATGGGTGGCACTTTTTATCTCAATTCTAGTTCACATGATCAGTTGGCTTGGATCCGACTGGGTTGGCCGAAGACCGCTTGTTAGGGCTGTTGATTCGGTAAAAATACGCAGCATTACAAATGACGAAAAGAAGCTTCTTGAACGCCTCAAAAAAGATTCCTTTGCCGCGCGGCGAATCATCGAAACGCCTCAAACGCCTACGGCTGCGCCCAAAGTTCCCTCAAATCTCGGCGCACAGGACCATGCAACCGAACGTGAAACAAAATTAAAGGAAAAAATCCTTTCAAACTCAAAAGGGCAGGATGCGATAAATAAAACCACCTCGGACGCTGCCAAGCCAATGCGAGAAGCGGCAGCTACTGCCAATCCCTCATCAAGTTACAGCAACCCTTTAGTCTCGGCGGGCCCCGGTACTATGGTCATAGGAACAACCAAACCACGACCTAAAACAGCCTACGAAAAACTTTTGCCGGACAAAACAAAGGACGTCTTTTCAAAATCCTCGACCGGCTATATGGAGCGGATCGACGCTAAAGTCGCGGATGGAGATCGCGTCGACATGAATACGACCAGCTTCAAATACATTTCCTATTTCAGCGGGCTGAGAAAGCAAATTGAACTAGTTTGGATCTACCCGGCCGAAGCTATTCAAAGAGGGCTACAAGGTGCTGTGCAATTGGAAATGACCATCGAAAAAGATGGACGCGTCAGTAAAGTCAGGCTCGTGGAATCGTCAGGCTATGAGACTTTAGACGATAACATGTTGAGAACAATTAAGTCCGCCTCGCCTTTCGCTCCATTACCAAAAGCCTGGGGCAAGCAGCGTCTAGTCGTTACAGGGTCGTTTCACTACATCCTATCCTATGCGGGCCACTAAATTCGCCCTGTAATATCGGCGAAGTACCGGATTGGCCTAGGAAATTTGCCCACAAGCCGCTATCATTTCGACAGAGCTGCTACTGAATTGAGACAACGATTAACTCATGGAGCGTGATAACCTGTGATGATTGGGTTTTCACTTAGACAATTCTTGACCTCTTTTTTTGCCATGATGCTGGTGGCTAGCTGCATGTCAAGATCACGCTCACTGACGGCACTCCAAGTGGGTGAGTCAGTCCAGCCAGCAAATCGCAATGGCAGCATTCCAGATGCTTTAGACGGAACGCAACCTTTTGACAATGATCAAGAAAACCCCCTCACTTCAACCAATGACGCCCCTGAAGAAGAGGACGAGGAAGATGAGCTCCTGTCGGAGCTTGATGATTCTGAGTTCTGCAAGGATACGATCTACGCTCAATGGCTGAAAGACCGCTATCTAAAAGAGAACCCTAAGGCTCAAAACCCCGAGAAAGCCTTTAAACTCGCCAGGAAGTCAAAACGCCGCCGTTCCCCGACCAAATCACCTTATGATCAACGTGAGGTTGAAGCGCTCTATTTCGCTAGAACCCGCATGGTTGGTGAAACGGTCCCCTACTTCGGTTCCATTCCAGTGGTAACCAATCCGCGCGTTGAGCACTGGATCAGATTTTTCAAAAACTCGGGACGTTCCTCATTTCTTAAGTGGCTCGTCCGCGGAGAGTCTGTTCGCGAGCTGGTAGTTCCCATTCTCAAACAACAAGGACTACCTCCTGAGTTTATTTTTCTCAGCATGGTGGAAAGTGGCTTTTCTAACAGCGCATACAGCCACGCAAAAGCCACAGGACCCTGGCAATTTATGCCGGGAACCGCACGTCTTTATGGTCTAAAAATGAATATGTTTATAGATGAGCGCCGTGATCCCGCGAAGTCCACCTTGGCTGCCGCTCGACATCTCAGAGACCTCTACGAAGAGTTCGGCGACTGGTATCTTGCAATGGCCGCCTACAATGCCGGACCAGGACGCGTGCGTTCTGCGATGCGTCGCACTGGCTCAAATGATTTCTGGGTTCTTGCCGACTCGGCCTACCTGCCTGTTGAAACGAAGAATTACGTCCCAAAAGTTTTAGCAGCCCTGCAGCTGGCCTCAAATCCAGATCGCCACGGCTTTGACGTGACCGCCGATCCTCTTGATGCGATGCCGGTGACGAGTATTCCCATGAAGGGCGCTGTTGAACTGTCGGCTCTTTCGATTCGTATGGGCGTTCCCGAGCGACTCATTCGACACTGGAATCCAGAACTCATCAATGCCATTACCCCGCCCATCAGCCAAGCAAGTGGCCCTTACCCGTTGAGGCTGAGCCCCATTCTGGCTGACAAATGGGCGGACGTAGAAACAAAAATTGAATTTGTTGACGTTAAAGACGTTCTCTACCACCGCATTCGCCCAGGTGAAACCTTGGGGGCCATCGCAGGCAGATACAGAGTTGATAAACGGAGCATTTTATCCCTGAATCCAGGTCTGCACGCGACAAAACTACGGATAGGTAAAGAAGTGGCTGTTCCTGTGACAACGATCATGCCGCGGGGAGCCTCGTCTAAAAAACAGGCAGGAAAAACCTCGCCGACGCAAGGCTAAAAAATTTGCAATTTCAAAGTGGTAGCGATCATCTTTGGCTGCATTCGGTCTTGCACGGTCAGAGCCGTCTTGTTACTGTCTCCCCTCAGTTTGTTACTGATTACGAAATAGACACTGTTACTGGGAGAGTCCCATGAAAATTCTTGTATTGATCAAACAGACACCCGATACGGAATCAAAAATCCGTTTGTCTGGAGATGGCAAATCCATCGAGCAAGGTGACATTAAATACATTATCAACCCCTACGATGAGTTTGCGATCGAAGAAGGTCTAAAACTGAAAGAAAAGCTAGGCAGCGGTGAAGTTGTCATCGCTAGTTTTGGCGGCGAAACAGCCAAAGAGCTCATTGTCAAAGGTCTTGCCATGGGCGGTGATCGTGGACTTCTTATCAGCAACGCTGGTCTTGAAGGGGCAGATTCTCTTGCTATCGCTAAAGTTCTTACAGGCGCGATCAAAGCTGAAAAAGCTGATGTTGTTTTCTGCGGAAAACAGGCAATCGACGACGACAACATGCATGTCGGCACCATGGCAGCTGAAATGCTTGGCTGGCCTCATGTCAACGTCGTAACAAAGTTCGACCTAAACGGCACGACCGCGCGCGTAGAACGCGAAGTCGAAGGCGGAAAAGTAGAGGTCTACGACGTAACATTGCCGGCCATTTTTGGTGCGCATAAGTCATTAAACACTCCTCGGTATGCATCCTTGCCAGGCATTATGAAAGCAAAGAAAAAGCCGTTTGACCTGAAAACTCCTGGCGACGTTGGTGTTGATCCATCGACTCTCAAGGCAAAGGCCGTCATCAAGGGATACAAATATCCTCCAGAGAAGCCAAAAGGACAGATCTTCGCTGGCGAGCCTGTTGAGGTAATGGTTGAGAAAGTCGTTAAACTACTTCGTCAAGAAGCAAAAGTGATCTAAATCCGGAGGCTGACCCATGAAAGTTTTAGTTTTTGTTGAACAGCGTGACGGTAAGATCAAATCATCAGCCCACGAGGCGCTGACCGTCGGATTTAAACTCGCAGGAAGCTCTGCAAACCTGGCAGCTGTTTTGGTAGGCCAGGGTGTGGCAGGACTTAGCGGCCAACTAGCAGGCTGGGGTGCCGACACGGTTTATACTGCGGATAGCGCAGACCTCTCCCTTTACAACATTCAAGGCTATTCAAATGGCGTAGAGGCAGCGATCAAAGCCTTCTCACCTGATGTCGTACTTGGTGTGGCATCACCCATGGGACGCGACGTATTTCCACGACTTGCTGCTCGCATGGATGGCGCAATTTTGACTGATCTTACCTCCATCGAAGCCGCAGGAAACGGCGTCCAAGGCACAAAACCTATGTACTCAGGCAAGTGCATTGCGGACGTAGCAACCGACGGAGCAAAAATCTCCTTTGTCACGATTCGCCAAAATGTTTTTCCTTCATCTAAAGCTGAAAGTGGTAACGCAACCGCTACGCCAGTGACTGCTGCGGCTGGTGACGGAAAAATCAAGACCATCGAAATCCGGAAGGGAAAAAGTGCGAAGCCAGATCTCACCGAGGCCTCACTCATTATCTCGGGCGGCCGTGCAATGGGTAATTCAGAAAACTTTAAAATTTTGGCAGATTGCGCAGACGTTATTGGGGCAACAATTGGCGCTTCACGCGCAGCGGTCGACTCAGGTTATGCAACCCATGATATGCAGGTTGGTCAAACCGGTAAGACGGTTAACCCGAACTTATATATTGCTTGCGGTATTTCCGGTTCCATCCAACACATGGCTGGGATGCGCACCTCGAAGGTCATCGTGGCTGTGAACACCGACAAAGACGCACCGATCTTCGGTGTTGCTTCCTACGGTATTGTGGGTGACCTCTTCAAAGTTGTTCCTCTCTTAACAGAGCAGTTCAAGACACTATTGAAGTAATTATCTATTTCAAAACAGCCCGGTGGGTCTCCCCACCGGGCTGTTTTTGCGTTTTTTCGCCCGTGGACTCTTAGCTACTCATAAGTTACCATATGGCAACACTCATCAGGAGATGCTATGCCCACGGTCAATGACGTGACCAAGGTTGCTTTAAACTCCTCCCTGTCCGAACTGGCGGCACTCGAACCCGACCTTTGGCTACAGGTCATGGGAAGCATCCGCAAAACAGTGGAAAAAAAGCAAATGTCGCAACTAGCGATGATGAGCCAAAGGGCAGGAGCAACGATCAGCCGCTGGGTTGATGCTGCAGAGAGTCCCATCGCAAATACGCAGCACGCGCGCCATGAACTCATCAAAGCAAGAATGACAACGCTTGCCGTTGAGCAATTTGTAGCCGCATTTACCGGTGCAAACCTCAAACCTTCTTTCAAAGATAGAGTAGCTCTGAAGCTTGGTATTCTGAGGCATTTAGAGTCGGGGACATTGCTAACACTTGCTGAATTTGAAAAATCTTGGAAGCGCATTGGAAATCACTCTGCAGGAGCGACGGCTATTCAGACGGCAGGTTTTTGGTCAGTGCCGACTCAAGAACTTTGCTTGGCTATAAAGGAATATGCCCACGGTAGAGACATACTCGAGATTGGCGCAGGTCGTGGACTCTTTATTTCCGGCCTTCGAGATGTCAATGTTCATGCATTTGGTATCGATAATTGCAGTTGGTCTCTGGCAAAACAGGTCATTAAAAAGGCTAAGCCCTGCATGAGCGAGGAATCGGCAGAGGCTGCTTTGAAGGTTCGCCAACCGTCGGTGGTCTTATCAGTATGGCCGCCACCCTCCAACTCATTTGAAGGGGCAATATTTGCCACGAAGTCAGTCCAGCTCTACCTAGCTATCGTTAGCTCACACCAATTTGCCAGCGGCAATTGGAACGATTACAAAGCCCAAGAAAAAGACCCTAAAGGATTCACCTGTGTGACCAATGAGGTCATAAACAAAATGTTACGCCCCGTTGAGTCTGACCAAAAAATTCTAATCTTCCGCCGGCGCTAATGATTAATCGTCTTTTTTCGGACGACATGTGAAATTAGATTTCACTGCAGTGACCCGCAAGGACTTGAGATCAATAGCGGTCAAAGCCCCCCCGTAGACAGCACCCGTATCGATTTGGATCGTACCTAATTGGGGCGCTCGCTCAACACCAGAAAGCGGAGTGTGCCCCGAGATGTGCCGTTTCCCTGGAACAATCATGGCACTTGGAAATTCGCGCTCCCAAAGGCAGCGCACAAGAGACGCGTTTATTGTTCGTTCATCCACATCAATTCCCTGATCTTTTGCTTCAAACAATTCAAGATCGCCCACAGTTAGTAACGCATGACTTACGATAGCCTTCGTAGAACGAAAAACGAGGGGAGCCCCAAATAGCAGTCTCAGGTGCGAAACAGGAACCCTATCCCAGGTATCAAGATCTTCAATATTTGCTCCGTAACTTTCAAACACTGAGCGACCACCGTTCTGCCTCCAAGAAGCAATACTTGTCATCTGGGCACGAAAAATCTTGAATAACTGCTGGTGATACCAACTAAACTCGATATTTGCTCCAGACAAAAGATCTGGGCGTAGCCCAGCAAACGCCAGCAAAAAAAAAGTTTCGTGGTTCCCGAGGATAACATCATGTGTTCCAGCAGCGTGACCAAGTGCGAAATGGTCAATTACGTTTCTGGTATCGGGGCCTCGGTCGCATAAATCACCAAGCGATAAAAACTTAACTGAGCCAGCTCCCGCACGCTGCGAGAGCTTTTTAATTTTTGTTTCTAGTGCTATCAGCTCGGCAAAACAGCCGTGAATGTCCCCTATCACATAAGTTCGCGAGGATTTTTCTAAGATAATGTCTCTAATTGAACAGGCCAAATCAGCTTCCCGTATTGATCAGTATCAACGAAATAATTCCTTGAAAACACCACTTTGCAAGACTTCGGACTTCGCGCCTGCCGCCACCAATTGACCATCTTCAAGCAACAGCAACTCATCGCTGACATCCACTGCTGCCCTGCGGTGGGCAATCATCAACACAACCGTACCTTTTCTCGCAAGATCTCGGACAAAATCCAGGATCACCTTTTCCAACTCAGGATCAAGAGCACTTGTCCCTTCATCGACAAGGACAAACGGAGCATGGTGATAAACCAACCTAGCTAACTGAAGGCGCTGCAACTGCCCGCCCGATAATTGGAGAGCACCAGGCCCAACCATTGTATCTAGACCAAGCGGCAAACGATCGTTGGCCAGGGAAAACTGCACCGTTTGCAGTGCATGCTGCGCACGCACCAGGTCATATGAGCTAAATGGATAGGAAATCACTTCACCAATCTTTGCAGGAATAATGGGAACTTGCTGCGGCAGGTAGGCCAGGTCAAGCGTCCTATCATCAAATTGCCGTGCAATGGTGCCGCCTATACCTCCAGTTGATAGAGGTCGCAGTCCCAAAATTGCATTAAATACGCTACTTTTTCCAGCGCCCGAGCGTCCGATCAGACAGTAAATTTTTCCGGACTGGAACCTGTAGGTGAAATTCTTCAGAGCAGCAGCTTCGTTGTAGCGAAGAGTCACATCTTTGAGTTCTAAAACCGAGTTTTCTGCCCCTGTTCCAAATTCAGAGGAGCGAACGTCTTTTAGCGATGCTGCCCTGAATCCACCTATCGCATCAAAAATACGATCAGCTGCCGCAATCCCCTCACGGTTGCTATTGAAATATCGACCAAGTTTGGCAGCCGACTGCGCTAACAACGCCAGGGTGGAAAAAAATGACATCGCGACAGAACCAGACAGGTCTCCAGCGGCAATATCATGAAAAGCTATAGCGAGTACCACAGACATGGCAAACACTCCGAGAAACTCAATGAGCGGCGAAGTTCGAGCTTTTAAACGGGCAGCGCGAAAGAAACGCTCAAACAGGTCCTGACTTGAACTCTGCATCGATTGTACTTCTGAGTTTTCGGTGCGAAACTGCTTGATCGTTTCCAGTCCCAAAAGTCTCTGCTGTATCCATTCTCCAAGAATGGAATTATCCTCCAATGCCGCAGACGCACGGCGCCTAAGCTTTTTTCCCAAGCGATTCAGCACGCCGCCTATAGGCGCCAAGCAAAAAAAGAAAATGAAGAAAAGCTTCGGGGAAAGGACCAACAGAGAAATTGCCATAAATACGACCTGAAATCCTTCGCGCGGAAGGCCTCCAAAGTAATGAACCACGTAGTCACGACATGTGCGGATATCTTGTGAGATCAGACCGCCAAGATGCGCCTCAGCCCGTGCGATCATGCCATCATCCCGCTGCCCGGGACTCACCAGAACAAATGAATCTACAAGATCCTGACGCCACTCATAGGCCAGACGTTCTCCTAGCTTTTCCCAGGTGAGCCATTGCCAAAAGGTCAGCGCAGACTTAAAAGTTGCTACGGCTACCAGAGCAAACGGCAATACATAATAGATCTGCGCAGCGGCAACCCCTGAGCCTTGCAAATATGGGCTCAACGACTCGGCCCACACGCTCCCAAAGAGCTCCTTCCAGGTAAGCAAACCCTCCGTCGGCGTCAAAAGCAACTTTAGGGCTGGACCAATCAGCACTCCCATCAATGCCGCAAGAAGGCCAAGCAAAACTGCTGCAAAATTTGCTGCAAAAACGCGAAATCGCCAGGGCCTTAAGGACCGGGCGATCTGCTTGCGGGCAGACAACTTAGAAGTGGAAGTCTGTTCCATTTTCGATGATTGCACTCTATTAACCGCACTTTCATCTGCTGCGGCGTGTCACAATTTGGTGCGAAGAGGGGGACTTGAACCCCCAAGCCTCTCAGCACTGGCTTCTGAGACCAGCGTGTCTACCAATTCCACCATCTTCGCTAACCTTATGAGCCGCAACCTTAGCGCACGTCACCGATGTTTTCTATAATTTTTGTTACCAAACCATACTCCAGCGCTTCACCGGAATTCATCCAATAATCCCGCGTTGTATCTTTTTCCACCTTGTTTAAAGGCTGACCACACTCTTTTGACAGTAACTCATTGATTTTTTGGCGAGTTTTCAAAATTTCCCGGGCGTGAATTTCGATATCGGACGCCTGGCCATAAATCTGCCCCGGAATCAGTGGCTGATGGATCAGAAACTTGCAGTTCGGCATTGCAAAACGATGCTGCTTTTTCGCTGCAATGTTGATGATGGTTGCAATTGAAGCACAGAGGCCCGTGTTGATAATCCGCACGTCTGAAGAAAGAAAGCGAATCGTGTCATAAATAGCAAATCCACTATTTACCTCACCGCCTGGACTATTCAAAAACAAGTTGATGGGCGTGTTTGGTTTTTCGAATTCAAGAGCCAATAGCTGGTTGATCACGCGCTTGGCTACCGAGGAATTGATTCCTTCACTCACAAAAATTGTTCGCTTATCGAGAAGACGCTGCTCCGTCAGCTGCTGGGTCAATTGATCTAGTCCAATTTGGTTTACCACGTCCACTGCTCCCACTTTGTTTTCCATACCATCTCCTCCTCAAGAAGCCCAGCCTCCACGGCCGGAAGTTTATACTATCAAAACAGCACTAAAACGTCCACGCGACGTTTTTGAACTCCATTAAATTTCTTCCCAATCGTCCTGGTCCTCTGATGGCGCATCTGTCATCAAAGGCAACTCGAGAACAAACCTCGTCTGCTCACTTGAATCATCAAAATAGAGGTCACCACCATGCTCACGCGCGATTTGCTTTGACAAGCAAAGTCCGACCCCTGGCCTCACCCCCTGTTTTTTAGTGGTAAAATTTGGCTCAAAAAGCCTAACTCTAATTTCAGGCGGTAGCCCAAGACCAGAATCGGTCACAAACAGATAGATCCACTCTTCGTCGCAAACAATC